>JBEEMU010000194.1:0-4615 GCA_041192485.1 Bacteroidota bacterium
CGCAAGTTTATGATACAAAAAGCGAATACCAGTCGGAAAAAAAGTTTTATGATATATTAATGCTTAAAAACGATTTGGCGGACAAGCGCGTGGTTCACGAGTTTTTATTTGAGTTTAAATATGCCAAAAATGCGACCGAAGCGCGACTTGGCAAAATAGACGAAGCTGCCGTAGCCCAAGTAAACGATTATTTAAGCCATAAACAACTGCAAAATCACCCGAATTTACGCGCTTGGCGCATCGTAATTGTGGGCGATACCTTAGAAATTTGCGAACAAGTGGAACGAAAATACCTTAATTCCAACTAAGATTCCAAAATAAAAAAAGTCAAACGCAACTTTCGTGTTGCATTTGACTTTTTACTCCTATAAAAATGACAATTTTAAAAACAGAGCCGCTCAAGGATGAAGAATGGGCTGTATTAGAAAAAAAGAGAGCTATGTTTTGTGAAAACATAGCGGTTGGTTGCGCCTGTTT
The DNA here is from genome assembly GCA_041192485.1 of Bacteroidota bacterium. Taxonomy (GTDB): domain Bacteria; phylum Bacteroidota; class Bacteroidia; order Chitinophagales; family Saprospiraceae; genus JBEEMU01. The sequence continues at coordinate 478 of JBEEMU010000194.1, forward strand.
TCTAACGAATATCTTGCTAATTTACATTATATCCGATTGGCTGAATTCGGGCAACACACGCGACGAAACCTATACTGATACGCCTTATGGGGTATCTTTTTTTACTATTCTTATTTTCCTTAGTTTTGTATTTCATTATTTATACCCTCCCTATACCGAACAAAAAACCTATCAAAAGGATTTGGATTTAGGGGAGAAGACGATAGCCGAGCTAATGGTAAGTGGCAAAGAAAAGTCCTTTTCAGACAAAACGTTTACGATAAAAACCGTTGAAGAGGAACCTTTTTCCCACTTTAGTATATCGGAAGAAGAGTACAATAAACTATCAATTGGCAACACATTTACAGTAGAATACGCCGTTTTTTCCAAAATTATCTTTAAGGTTTTTACACGACCAAACTAATCAATCTGCCCATAACAACGATGATTTTTTTAGGCGTTGCTCCGGCCAACAATTTCTGGATAGTGGCATCGTTTAAAGCAATTTGCTCGATTTCTTCTTTAGTTGCCGAAGCAGGCACGAAGATGTTGTGTTTCTTCTTGCCGTTGAACTGTACGGGATAATCTATGGTATCCGACACCAAAAAGGCTTCGTTGCATAGCGGAAACTGCCCGTCGCGATGCACCGAGCCTGTGTTACCGAGTTTATGCCACAATTCCTCGCTAATAAACGGCGCAAACGGCGCAATAAGCACCACAAATTGGTGTAAAATAGCGCGTTTATTGCATTTTAATTCTTTCAAGCCGTTTACACAAATCATCATCGCGCTGACGCAAGTGTTCATAGAGAAACGCTGCACATCGTCGGTTACTTTTTTGATACAAGTATGCAATACTTTGAGTTCGGCGGCGGTTGCGGGTTCGTCGCTTACGCTAAAATTGCCATTTGCATCAAAAAACTGCTGCCAAAACTTGCGCACAAACCCTTCAACGCCCTTCATGCCTTTGGTATCAAAGGGTTTGCTTTGCTCGATAGGGCCCAAAAACATTTCGAACATTCTAAACACGTCGGCACCGCTTTCGGCAACGAGGTCGTCGGGATTGATGACATTGTATTTCGATTTCGACATTTTTTCTACTTCGGCGCGGCAATTCGCATACATTTCACTATCAGCAGGTGTGTGCCAAACAATCGCTTCGTCGTTGATAGCCGCAAAACGGCGGTCTTCTTTTTGCAAATCCAAAAAGCGGCTATACGTCAAACGCCCTTTTTCATTCACAAAATTAATAGGAACGTGCAAATCGACGGTTTTTTCGCCCATTTTGACCGAAATAAACTGCGAAATGCCTTGAATCATGCCTTGATTAACGAGTTTTCGGAACGGTTCGTCGGTCGGCACTTTTTCCAAATCGTATAAAAACTTATGCCAAGTGCGCGAATAAAGCAAATGCCCGACGGCGTGTTCGCTACCGCCCACATAAAAATCAACGTCTTGCCAGTAATCTAAGGCTTCTTTCGAGGCAAAGTTTTCGGTATTATGCGGGTCCATATAGCGCAAAAAATACCACGATGAGCCAGCGAAACCGGGCATCGTATCCACTTCGCGGCGGAAGCCTTCTTTTTCATTAACCCAGTTTTGGAGTTTTGCAAGCGGGGCTGCGCCATTGCCAGCAGGCGTAAAATCGGCTAAATCGGGCAAAACCAAGGGCAGTTCGGCCATCGGCAAACAGCTTGCTACGCCGTCGGCATCATATTCTATCGGATACGGTTCGCCCCAATAGCGTTGTCGGCTCATATTGGCATCGCGCAATTTATAATTGGTTTTTTTTGTGCCAATTTTACGTTTTTCTATTTCCGCAATCGCCGCTTTTATCGCATCTTTTACTTCTAATCCGTTTAAAAAATCGGAATTGATGAGTTTACCCAATTTATCGGCCGCTGTAGTATCGGCAGGGTGCATTGATTTATCGACTACCTCAATTATCGGTAAATTAAAATGTTTCGCAAACGTATTATCGCGGTCATCGTCGCTCGGCACGGCCATAATTGCGCCTGTTCCGTAGCCAGCCAATACATATTCGCTCAAATATATCGGAATATCGGCACCCGTAAACGGGTGTTTGCAGGAACTACCCGTAAACACACCGCTCACTTTTTTCTCTTGTTGCCGCTCTATATCCGACCGCGATTTTACATACGTCACATAGTCGTTCACGGCTTCGCGCTGCTCGTTAGTTGTGATAGACTGCACAATAGCGTGTTCGGGCGCAACCACCATAAAGGTTGCACCAAAAATGGTATCGGGGCGTGTAGTAAACACATTTAAGGCTGTTTCATTGCCCAAAATATCGAAACGAACCAAAGCCCCTTCGCTTTTTCCAATCCAGTTGCGTTGCAAGTTTTTCATGGATTCCGACCATTCGAGCGTATTCAGGCTTTCTAATAACCGGTCGGCATAAGCGGTAACGCGCAAATTCCATTGGTACATTTCGCGTTTCGTAACGGGGTGTCCGCCGCGTTCGCTCACGCCGTTCACGATTTCGTCGTTTGCCAACACCGTGCCGAGCGCTTCGCACCAATTCACATAGCCGAGTGTGCGGTAAGCCAAGCGGTAATTCATCAAGACGGCATCTTGCTCGGCGGGCGACATAGCCGTCCACGCTTCGGCGGAAAATGCCTGTTTTTGGGTATTTGCGGTATTAATGCCCGTGCTTCCTTTTTTGCGGAAATGCGCCACGAGTTTGCCAATCGGTCGCGCTCGCTGCGTGTCTTTGCAATAATAGTGCATAAAAAGGCGGGTCACAATCCACTGCGTCCATTTATAATATTGCGGGTCGGACGTGTTTATTTCGCGTGACCAATCAAACGACAAGCCCAAATTATCTAATTGCCGCCGATAGGTAAGGATATTTTCGGCGGTCGTTTGCGCGGGGTGAACGCCTTTTTGAATAGCGTACTGCTCGGCAGGCAGCCCGAAAGCGTCCCAGCCCATCGTGTGCAGCACATTGAAGCCGCAAAGCCGTTTGTAGCGCGCAAAAATATCGCTGGCCACATAGCCTAACGGGTGGCCAACGTGCAAACCCGAACCGCTCGGATACGGAAACATATCCAAAACATAGTATTTCGGCTTGTTCGTATCAATTTCGACTTGATAAATCTTGTTTTCCGCCCAAAACTGCTTGACGCGGGCTTCTATTTCGGTGTGTTGAAGTTCCATATTAATTGTAAAAAAATAAGGTACTGTAAGATTTTAAGTGATGAGGTGCATATTATTTCCAAAAATCCAACAAATTTTTGATGGCTTCTTGAAATAGTTTTGGTGCTTTTACGCTTAAAATTAATTGTCCGTTTTTGTTTAGTAAAAAACTTACCTCAATTTCAAGAATAGAAGTTTCCTTACTTCCAAAAAGCACTACTGTTCTGATGATTTTGTATGTTGGATAGTGTTTTTCTATGTAATTTTTTTCAATGAAGTCGAAAGTTTTTATTTGTAAAATACCAGCATTTCTATTTACATATTTTTCGCCTTCTATGTTGATTATTTCGTTTTCTTTTTTGTCTAACAATATCAAATCTGGAATTTCTAATTTTTGAGATTTATCTCCCTTTTTATATAACGCTTTATCTTTATATTTTTCAAGCGGGATAGGTTCTCCACTTAGTGGGAAAAAATAGCCTTTTTCACAACCTGCGTGGTTTTCAAAAATGGAATAAGCTTGTGTAAATTCTTCTACAACCAAATGAATAAAAATTGTACCTAACTTTTCTCCATCTTTATCATATTTCCAATAATTACTATTCATTCCAATTTTTGGTATCGTCAAACCTTCTAATGAAATGTCTATTTTGTTAGCAATTTGAATGAATTTATTGGTTTTTCCAACGTTTTTTTGGACTAAACCATGCATTGTGATTTCAATTTCCTGTGTCCAACCTAACTGTCGTAAAACAGCCGAAATGATAGTTAAAGCGCCAATATTTGGGTTGTGTGAAAGTCTGCCACTTTTAATAAGTCTGCCCGAAATTTCAATTTTGCTCGTTGATTTTGTAATTCTTATTGGGGTATTAGACTTTGCCTTAGGTAGTTCCATAGCGTTTTTAGCATCTATGACTTCATCAATAGTTTTGAATGGAGTAAATATTGTGTCGTCAAGTTTCTTACCTAAAATTTCAACGCCCAAAGTTAATAAAAGCCTT
>JBEEMU010000195.1:0-4054 GCA_041192485.1 Bacteroidota bacterium
AACGAGTGAGCAGTTTCCGAAGAAACCACACACTTTCTTGATTTGTTTTTAGTATAAAATACGCCGCCTTCTCGATGAGAAAACGGCGTATTTCTTGTTTTTAAAAATATTTTTTTTGACGATTATCGTCCGCATCTAAAACGTCGGCACGAAGACAGGGTGTAATTGCGCTAGCATTATCTAATAAAATATTACCTCGATACGCCACTTTTGCACCATTCGCATAATTTGCTTCAAAAATAACAAACCGATAATCTTTTTTTGGGAAAAAATACAAGGTGTATTTATGCCAAGAACTGGACGAGATGGTTGGCGACACTGCGAGAAGCTGTAATCGCTCGCAAGCCGAGTTGCCGCCCCATATTCGAAGTCGGATTGGCTTGTTGTAAGAAGCATAAGCGTCGGAACGCGCAAGATCGATGCTCATCGAGTAACATTCATTGGCTTTAAGCGGTTGCGTGAGCTGCTGCCCCATCGCCTCGAACGAATTGTCATCTCGAGCGGTCAGTCCCACAAAACTTTTCCCATTACTCGGAGCTAACGACACGCCCCACAGACCTGGCAAGATGTCGGGCGTAGAAAAGTAGCCACAAGCTTGCCATTTCGGAGGCGTTGAAGATTCGTGTGGAACGCCCTCAAACGAAGGGTTTTGCAATTGCACAGATTGCGCTTCTGCAAGCTGGCAAATAGATAAAAAAATGGTGGCAAAAAGGAGTCGCATAAGTATAATGTATTGTATGTAGGAAGTATGATATATGTATGTATGAAGTAGAAAATAGGATATAGAAAGGCTGCAGTATTGCCTTTTTTCTATTCCTAATCCTGCAAAAGTATTGGTTTTTTGAATAAAATTACTTTTTTTAGCGTAAAAAAATACAAACACGGCGTTTTTAAGTAGTAAAAAGTAAAATCGACCTTTAAAAGTCTAATTATAAAAAATATGTCGTCCATCATAGAACAACCTTATCAAGCGAAAACCAAGCCAAATTTTCTGTATGCAATAGCCAGCACAAGCTTCGTGTTGTTTCTATTGGGTGCGTTTGGTTTGCTATTGCTTTATGCAAACGATTTTGTCCGCCATTTCCGCGAAAGCGTTGAAATTATGGTAGAAATGAAAGACGATGCAGACACGCCTTCTATAAAAACCTTCGAACAATACTTGCAGCGACAGGGTTTTACACGCGAGAGCACCGTGCATTTCACCACAAAAGACGAAGCCGCTCTCATCATGCGCCGCGATTTTGGCAACGATTTCATGGCGTTCGACAATAACCCGTTGTATAACACCATTACATTTAATGTAAAAGCAGACCGTGCGCAGTCGGACAGCCTGCGCCATATAGCCGCATTAATCAAGCAAAATACCTTGGTAAGCGATGTTTTTTATCAAGAAGCCCTTATCAATAATATTTCTACCAATCTGCGCAATATTGGCTTGTTTGTCTTGTTTTTAAGTTTGATATTTGTGTTTATCGCGGGCAATTTGATTCACAATACCGTGAAATTATCGCTTTATTCTAATCGGTTTTTAATAAAGAATATGCAATTAGTGGGTGCCGACTGGCATTTTATTACACGCCCTTATTTGCGAAAATCGTATAAGAATGGCTTTTTAAGCGCACTTTTCGCTATCCTCGCACTCGGAGGCTTGCTTTATGCCGCATACTGTAGTTTCCCCGAACTTGCTATCTTGCAAAACACTATCGGCATCAGCGTTGTTTTCGGGCTTATTTTGCTCATCGGTATTCTTATTTCGGGCTGGAGTACCCGCCGCTGCATCAATAAGTATTTGAGAATGAGATTAGACGATTTGTATTAGAGCTTTGATTTAACGAATACCTTTCCTATCAAGGAGGCTGTTTCAAAGGGTTGAAATTGCCCTTTTTTTGTGCAAACTTACATTTTATTCGGTTATGGCTCTTTTAAAACAAATATTCCAAATAAAATTTTGAAAAGTGTTATCTAAATGAAAAAAAAGCCGTACCTTTGCGGCGCGAAACAATAAGGAATATCTCTATCGAGGAGAGTTCTATCAATAATCCTATTTTAAACATTCCACAATCATTGCATTTGAAATTTGGCGAAAGCCACAATATATTTTATGAATATTCGTAACATTGCTATTATAGCACACGTTGACCACGGCAAAACAACCTTAGTGGACAAAATTTTACACTTTTGCTCTACTTTTCGCGATAACCAAGCCACAGGCGAGTTAATTCTCGACAATAATGACTTGGAGCGTGAGCGTGGTATCACGATTTTGGCAAAAAATGTCTCGGTCATGTACAAAGGCACCAAAATCAATATTATAGATACGCCTGGTCACGCCGATTTCGGCGGCGAAGTTGAGCGCGTGTTAAACATGGCAGACGGCGTTTTGCTTCTTTGCGATGCCTTCGAGGGGCCAATGCCGCAAACACGCTATGTATTGAGCAAGGCAATTGCTTTGGGCAAAAAACCAATCGTGGTTATCAATAAAGTAGATAAAGAAAACTGCCGCCCCGACGAGGTACACGAAGGCGTTTTTGAACTCATGTTCAACCTCGACGCAACCGAAGAGCAGCTGAATTTTCCCGTAGCTTTTGGTTCGGCAAAACACAACTGGATGGGCGCAGATTGGAGAGAAAAGACCGAAGATATTGGCTATTTACTCGACCTTATCATCGAATATATTCCTTCGCCGCCTTATAACGAAGGTACGTCGCAGATGCAAATTACCTCTTTGGATTATAGCAGCTTCTTAGGCCGTATTGCCATTGGACGCGTTCACCGAGGTACAATTCGCGTCGGACAACCCGTTTCTTTGGTAAAACGCGATGGAAAATTGCAGAAAATGCGTATCAAAGAACTTTATATTTTTGATGGCTTAGGCAAAGCAAAAGCCGAAGAAGTGCGTTGCGGCGATATTTGCGCAGTAACAGGTTTAGAAGGCTTCGACATTGGCGATACGGTTGCCGACAACGAAAGCCCAGAGGCAATGATTCCAATTCATATTGACGAGCCGACCATGAGTATGCTTTTCATCTCGAATAACTCACCATTCATGGGGCGCGAAGGCAAGTATGTGACTTCACGCAACCTTCGCGACCGTCTTTTCAAAGAATTAGAGAAAAATTTGGCCTTGCGCGTAGAAGCTACCGAATCGTCTGATTCCTTTTTGGTATTTGGGCGCGGCGTGATGCACCTTTCTGTTTTGATAGAAACAATGCGTCGCGAAGGCTACGAACTACAGGTTGGCAAACCGCGTGTTATCATCAAAGAAATTGAAGGCAAAAAGCATGAACCTGTTGAGATTTTATCGATTGACGTTCCCGAAACCTTTTCTGGAAAAGTCATCGAGCTGGTTTCGCAACGCAAAGGCGATATGACGATTATGGAGCCAAAAGGCGATTTGATGCACTTAGAATTTCGTATTCCATCGCGCGGACTTATCGGTTTACGCACACTCATCATCAACGGCACGGCAGGCGAAGCAGTAATGAGCCACCGTTTCGAGGAGTATGAATCGTGGAAAGGCGATATTCCAAACAAAACAAAAGGCGCACTCATCGTAAAAGAAACAGGCGATACTGTAGCTTACTCAATTGACAAATTCCAAGACCGCGGCATTTTCTTTGTGCCAGCAGGCGTTGAAGTGTATGAAGGGCAGGTTATCGGCGAACATTCGCGTGAAAACGACTTGGTTTTGAACGTGACCGCCAAAAAACAATTAACGAATATGCGAGCAAGTGGCTCCGACGATAAAGTGAAAATTACGCCGCCACAGCAATTCAGCTTGGAGGAATATATGGAGTATGTGGGCGATGATGAGTTATTGGAAGTAACCCCAAAATCAATGCGTTTGCGCAAAATATATTTGACCGAATCTGACCGCCGCCGTATGGCAAACCCCGCTTTGGCTGGCATGACATTCTAAAAATAGCCTTTAACAAAAAACGCCTAATCATCGCTCGATGATTGGGCGTTTTTTTGTTAAAAATAGTAGTGTATAAATAATTGAGCGTGAAATATTTATATGATAATAAAATAAAATAACCTATCTTTGCGCCCT
>JBEEMU010000196.1:0-8407 GCA_041192485.1 Bacteroidota bacterium
TTCCGTTAAAAAGGTTTATTTATAGTAATTATATGCCATTGAAGTTTGCTTTTATTTTGGCTATTCCACTTCAAAAACAGTGCCTTCGGTCGCTAAATACGACTCGGCGAATAGTTCACGCGCCTCGTTTTGATGTGTTTCTAAATTGGAATATCGCGACGAAAAATGCCCGATTATCAAGCGTTTTACCTTGGCTGCTTTGGCTATTTCGGCGGCTTGATGCGTGGTACAGTGGCAGGTTGCGGCGGCGCGTTCTGCGCTGTCTTTCAAAAAAGTAGCTTCATGATACAGTAAATCTACGCCTTGAATAATGGGAATGATATCGGGTTTGTAACGGGTGTCGGAACAGAAAGCATACGAGCGCGGCGCAAGGGTAGCATAAGTAAGTTCTTCATTTTTTACCCATTTGTTTTCAAGGGTATAAAAAAAGTCAGCTCCGTTTTTAATTGCCTTAATCGCTTGATAATCAATAGCATATTCCGCTATTTTTTCAATATAAATATTGCGAATAAAAGGCTTTTCGCGAAATAAGAAGCCCGTGCAAGCAATGCGATGTTCCATCGGAATAGTGTGAACCGTGAGTATTTCATTTTCGAAAATGAGGCTGTTTTTAGTCGGGTCAATCGTGTGAAAATGAATAGCAAACGGCGGCGGTGCGCCCTCTGCGCTGTGTTTTAACACAACTTCAAACATTTCTTGCAGCCCTTCGGGTGCGAAAATGTGCATAGGTTCGGTGCGCCCGTGTAGCGAAAGTGTTCCGAGTAATCCGAATAGCCCGTAACAATGGTCGCCATGCAAATGACTGATAAAAATGTGCTGCAATTTGCTCCGTTTTATCTTATAGTTCAGCAAACGCATTTGCGTACCTTCCCCGCAGTCGATGAGGAATAACTGCTCTTGCACGTTGAGTAGTTGCGCAGTCGGGTGTCGGTCTTGCGTAGGCGTTGCCGACGAGCTGCCGAGAATAGTGAGGGCGAATGTCATTTTGGGATTTATTCCTAAGCGATTTTATGATAAAAATGAAACACAAAAAACCTACAAAACCTTTATAAGGGTTTGGTAGGTTTTTTGGTACAAAAAAAGCGTTTTGAGAGGAGTCAAAAACTACTTCGCCGCAAATTTTGCAAATTTCTTGTTGAATTTATCGATACGTCCTGCGGTATCCACAAATTTCATTTTTCCAGTAAAGAACGGGTGCGAACTTGACGAAATCTCTAATTTCACTAATGGATATTCATTTCCGTCAGTATAAACGATTTTCTCACTGCTATTTGCACACGAGCGGCAAAGAAACATTTCTTCGTTTGAAATGTCTTTGAATACCACGATGCGGTAACTTTCTGGATGCGTTCCTTTTTTCATTATGAAAATGGGTTGATTTTTAATTAAAAAACGGTTACTGTATTATTTCGAGGTGCAAAGGTACGACTATATTATGAAATATCGATGTTCTTTGCATTTTTTACCAAAAAATTATTTAGCTGCGGCAAAACGGCGAGCTACTTCGTCCCAGTTGATGACGCTATAAAAGGCTGTCATATAGTCGGGGCGGCGGTTTTGGTAATGCAAGTAGTAGGCGTGTTCCCACACGTCGCAGCCTAAAATAGGGATACCTTGCTCGGCTTCTGGCACGATGTCCATCAACGGGTTGTCTTGATTCGGAGTGCTTGTCACGGCGAGTGTACCGTCTGCTTTTGCGATAAGCCAAGCCCAACCCGACCCGAAGCGCGTGGCTCCGGCTTGGCTAAATTTTGCTTTAAACTCGTCGAAGCTGCCGAAAGCAGCGTCGATAGCTGCCGCCAAGTCGCCCGAAGGAGTGCCGCCTGCGTTCGGAGCCATCACCGTCCAAAATAACGAGTGATTGAAGTGTCCGCCGCCATTATTGCGCACCGCCATCGAGTGTTTGCTGATATTGCGGCATATCTCGTCGATAGCTTGTTTTTCCACCTCCGTGCCAGCTAAGGCATTATTCAGGTTGGTAATATATGCCTGATGATGCTTTCCGTGGTGGATTTGCATCGTCGTGGTGTCGATGTGCGGATTAAGCGCATCGTGTGTGTATGGGAGCGCAGGTAACTCGAAGGCCATATTTTGACTATTTAGTGTTTAACTATTTATAAACGAAAGAAAGGTTGCCCACAAAATGACGTGAAGGCAACCTGTTTATACCAAAAATGATATAAAGAACTATCGTTGAGCAACCGTCGACTAATCTTTCAAACGCTTTTCGTCAGAAACTGAAAGTTTATAACGACCTTGCGCACGACGACGTGCCAATACTCGACGACCATTTTTTGTAGCCATGCGCTCACGGAATCCGTGTTTGTTTACTCGTTTGCGGCGCGAAGGTTGAAAGGTACGTTTCATTGTAAAAAATTATTTTCGATGTTAATTTTGTGGATTTCCCAACTAATTCAGCGCGATGCTTCTTAGCGGCTGCAAAGGTATGACTTTTTTTTCGATTGTCGATGCCTTTGCTTGTTTTTTTTTATTTTTTATATCGAAAGCAATACTTGTATCGTTTGCTGGTAGCCAAATCTTTTTTCACTTGCTCTAAAAAGGCTTGGCGGTTGCTCGGTTTTTCAGTATTATACACTTCGGCTGCTCGACTGTCTAAAATGATTAAGTCAAACTTTTTTTGAGCGGTATATGCCAGGAGTTCTTGATTTTCGGCAAGGCTCAAGGTAGCAGTTATACTAAAATTCAATTCGTTGTCGGCAAATAAAAAATCGTTGCTGAGGAAGGGTTGCTGCGGGAATATTGGCAAAATAAGTGTGGCATTTGTTGCTATAAGCCGAAATGATTTTTCTTCTAAAAATTTATCGATAAAATAATTGCCTGCCGCGTTTTTGGTAATATGATGCGGATAGCTCGAATACAGCAGTTGTGGCAAGGGTTTTTCATCGGATAGGCTTATTAACCTTTGCGGTAAGTAAAATATATTTGTGGTAAACAGGTATTGCATCGGTATAATTTGTACGGCGGTATTTCCTATTTCGAAAAGATGTGGTACAGACTGCTCGCCCTCACAAACTAAGGCTTCTTCGCTTGTTCGCTGTATCTCGGAAATCGTTTTCAAGAGCGTGTTTTTGTCAGAATGTGTTATTAAATTAAAAAACTGATTGCTGGGGAAAGTGTATTGCCCATGCGTTTTCACCAACGATAATTGCTTGCTTCTCACATAAACCGTCGAAAAGTTTGGGTCGCTTAGGCTGTGTATCAATTTTGGCGAATAGGTTTGTGTAAAATAAAAGCCTTGATAATTTCCTACTTGTAGCGAACTTTGTGTCATTATACTATCGTCTATAAAGGAAATAGCGTCGATAAAATCGTCGTCATTCGGCTTTGCGGCGCGATATTCGAGTCCATTTGTTCCCCGAAAATCGTATTTACTATTGGGTTTATACTTAAATGTGTAAATCATTGCTTGCAAAGCAGCGGCTGCTTGTAGCGTTATTTTATGCCCAAATTTGTCGCTTAATCTAAGCGTTTTTAGCGTGTCGCACAAGGGGTTTACGGTTTTACCTTTCGTAGAATCAGGCTTACTTTCCGTCCAATGATTGGTGAGTAAATTGCTTTCAAACTGCACCGTTTTCCATGTTTTAAACGCAGTTCTTGCGTTTTGGAGCGATTTCGCGCTTATTTTTTGGTGCGTTGCGCTGTCGATTACTTCCGTAAAACCGATTACTTCCGTAAAACCGATTACTTCCGTAAAACCAATTACTTCCGTAAAACCAGGGATATTCCTAGAAGCCTGTATATATTTGGCTTTCCTGCGTCGTCATAACTATACTCAAACTGCCCAAAATTATTCGACAATCGGTTTATTTTTCCATTTTCCGAATAGTTTATTTTTTGTTCGGTGCATTTTGGTTGAATAGTATAGCTTGAAGGCTTTGTCGTAATTGCATCGTAAATAATCATGTCGTTCCGCTCAATCGTTATCGTGTCTTGCACCGTATATCGCCGTTGTTCCATAATTGCCCCCGAAGGATAAAAAAACGTGTACAAAGAAGTAAATGGGCTGATTATTTTGTATTGCTCGCTTAAATATGCAGGCAATGAATCGGGCAAATTATATACTTCTCTGAGTACAAATGAGGTATCGGGCGATATTTTCCAGCTGTTTTTATCTATTGCCGTTTCATAAACGACCGTGCGTTCCGTTTCTTTTTCCCCTTTTTTCTGGGTATATGTTGTCATCGTTTGCTTCGTTGTGTCGATAATTTCATATACTCGCCAATGTTCTTCTGGTTTATTAACGATGCTGTTTAGCAATTTATTATTCGTATATAAACGACTGTCTGTAAATCCATTTTTTATGTCTGTTTCGGTTTGCCAACCATGCTGCTTATTGTTTTTATACCGATAAGTATAGTTTTTCTCTTCGTCGTGAAAGGTGTAAACACCATTTTTATAGATGCTATCCAGCAATGCAAGCGTTGTGTCGGGTTTGCCGTCGGGCAGTAAAGGCGTGTAGTCGTCGCCGCGCCGCCTGCCATTTACACGCCCCAGGCTATCAAATGTGTATTCATAGTGAACGTATAACGGGTAATTCGTTTCCAGCGTTTCGGTGATATTAAAGGGCGGCGTTTCTAGTTGATAGAGTTCAAACCATTTATCGCCCTTCATAGAGGCTCCCTTTATCATACGGGGCAACCACGCTTTTAAGCTATCTTGATAGGCGGTCAAATTACTGTGAAGCCGCATCTGCCACGCTCCGCATCTTTGCTTCAAGCCTTTATAGCCTATCGGGTAAGCAAAACTATCAACGGTCATGCTTATTTTTTTAGTCAAACTGCTGTCGCCATATTTTATCCTAATCGTCACGCTGTCATTCGGCTCGATAGTTTGTTCGGGCTGGCAAATGCCCTCTGTAAAATGGTATTCAATTTTTTTACGCAAATCGTTTATTTTCAACGACTTATTATACGATTCCCGTTCAACCACAACACTATCTAACCAACGTGTTTTTTTGTAATAAAACAAATCTGTTTTAATGCCATTATATTCCTTGGTATAAACCAAATGCACGAGGCTGTTTTCGTCGGGCGTTAATTGCGTTTGTGCTATTTTTACAATTCCCTTTTTCAAGTCTTCCAGCGTTTGTATTTCCGAGGCATCTTGCAATAATAACAGCGTATCACGCTCCCAAAACGCGGCTTGCTTGCTTATGTAAGCAGCGTGCTGCTCGTCGTGCTTATTGCGGCTATTTATTTCTTCCTGGCTTTTTATAAGGTATTGCGCAAATGCTCGCAAGGGTTTGAGCTTCGAGCCGCCCATATTAGGGTCGCTAAATTCGGTTTTCAGCACCCACCCGTTTTCATAATCGGCATGAAAAACCTTTTTTTGATGCTCATTAAACACCACCGCTTCGCCATCTAATAAGCCCTGTTTGAAATTTGCGTCAAGCAGCAATATCGGCTTATTTTCACTGCTATCGGGCGAATAAATGCGGCAATTCCCTTCTAATAAGCCATCTTTCATCGTCATCGCTACAATAAAATGCGGTTTTGGCGGGCAAGTATTTTTGCTCCAAGAACCAGAAGCCACAATGTTTTGGCGCGTATAGCCGCCCAAGCTGTCTAATTCAATAGAGAATAAAGGCGTTGCTATAGTTGTTTTGCTATAGGTATAAGAATGACCGCTTTCGGAATAATAGTAGCTTGGCTCTTCCCGAAAATGGTAGTTTTCGCGCTGTATATAGGCTTTTTTTGAACTTAAATTATCGGTATCAAACATTCTGCCAAGCAGAAGTCCTGTTTTTTCGTCGTAAGTCGTGGTTGCGTTATATTTAAGGGTGTCTGTTGAGTAATAATATTCCGTATTGATACGCCCATTTGCAAAAAAAGAACGCCAATAGCCTATTTGTTTACGCGCTACTTTATCCCAATACAAACTATCGGGAAGCGTTTTGCCCAAAGAGTCTTGCATTTTTACTTCCGAATAATCGTTAAACGCCTTAATTCGCCTTTTATTATTCTCCTGAAAAGCATAATATGCTGTTCCATTCGGGTAAAAATACGCATCTTTATGCGGCAGACCGTCGCGTGTAGAAAGCTGAAATAACTGTTTTAGAAAGGTTAAATAATAGCCTTTCGTGAAAAAGTCAAGCTGTATCAAGGTGTTTTTGTATAAACAGTTGCGCTGAATTTTACCATTCGCATAATAATTAATAATCGTTGTTGAGGTGTCTTCCTTCGTTACCGTATAAATGCACTTTTCAACCGACTGTTTTTCCTTATTAAAATAGCTCAACGCACTTGCACTCGCATCAAACTGAACAAGCGTGCTATCGTTTAACTTGTCGGTTTTCAACAGATATGAAAAACTGCTATCGGGTATAAATCCTGAATTTATAAGACCTGTGGGCGTGTTTTTACGCCCTTTTGCGGCTGGGCGATAGCTTATTTTTTTGCACCGCATCGTAAAAAGTAATTTTTCGGTAGTTGGGTTATAAATGCGAAAACGCACCGTGTCGCCCACCGTTTGCTTCGCCATCACAAGGGGGTATTTTTTGTCCGTTTTGCTAAATGGCTCGGTAAGCGATTTAGCAAAAAACAATTCCGTTGTGTTCTCTTGCGCATCGGCTTTCGCCAAATAAAAACAGCTGACTAAAAGGAGTATAAAATGCTTCATGGGAAATAAGTTAGGAAAGTTAGTAATTAACTTGAAACAATACTAAGGAACGTGTAAAAACTAACCGAGTTATCTTTTACCCATTCCTTATAGACGCAAAGATACAAAAAATCAGACACACAACCATTTTTTCTAAAAATAGTATGCTTCACTCTCGATGATATGCCTTATCTTTGCCCAAAAATAAGCTGAATGAAAAAAATGCAATTCATCACCCTTTTGTTGGGTGTTTCTGCGATGGCTTTCGCACAACGCCCGACGGTTTCGGGGAATACAAAAGGCGAGCAAATGAGCGAGCAGGATATTAAATTGCAGGAGCGATTTATAGATGCTACGCGCGAAAAAGTGTTAGATAATTTTGAAAAAGCCGACGAGTTATTGCAAAAGCTGGCGGCCGACGACCCGAAGAATGCCGAAGTGCATTTTCAGTGGGCAACGGTGCTTTTTGCGCGAAAGCAGTTTGACCAGTCGGCGGCACAAGCGAAATTGGCGTATGATATCGAGCCGTCTAACTCGTATTTTGCCCAGTTTTATGGCGAACGCTTAGAGCAAAAGGGCGCGTATCGCGAGGCTGCATTCGTCTATCAGGCACTTTGCAAGGCGAAAACGGTGGAAAAAGGCATCTATTTGCAGCAGGGCTTGATGTGGCTGAAAGCAAAGGATCCCGACGCTGCGCTAAAAGCGTTTAATTCGTTGGAGGAACGGGCGGGCGGCGCAACGGAGGAAACCGTCAAGCGAAAGTACGTTCTATACGATGCTTTAGGCAAAAAAGAGAAGGCTGTCGCCGAATTGCAACGCTTAATCGACCGCTTTCCGCGCACCATAGAGTACCGTCACTGGTTAGCCGATTATTATAAAAGCGTCAAAGAACCCGCGAAAGCGGCTGCCGTTTATGCCGATATTTTGAAAATTGACCCTTCCGATGGCGAAGCGATGATTGCTTCAGCTAAAAATGCAGAGCAAAAAGGCGACGAAGCGCAGTTTGTACATTCGCTGCGGGGGCTGTTCTCGCGCACCGATGTTTCGGTAGAAAACAAAATAAAGCAGCTTTTGCCGTATTTGGAAGAAGGCAATATCAAGCCAAATGTGGCAAAAGAAGCATTGGCTTGCGCCGAAATATTAGCGCAAACCCACCCGAAAGATGCCGTCGCACTTAGTTTTTATGCCGATTTATTGTATAAAAACGGGCAAAAAGAAGCCGCTTTGACCCACTTTAAACGCTCGGCAGAAGCCGATAAAAAGCGGTTTTACCCGTGGCAATACATTCTCATTATCAATATGGAATTGGAAAAGTTTGATAATGTGCTACACGAATCGGAAGCCGCCATGGACTTTTTCCCAAACCAGCCGCTTGTATATTATATGAATGGCGTGGCAAATTATCAGAAAGGCAGCTATGCAGCAGCCTTAGATATGATGCAACAAGCCTTGCCGATGCTTGGCAAAAACTCTACCATGCTACAAGATGTACAACATCAGTTAGGGCGCACTTATACGAGCTTGAAGCAGTATGACAAGGCTTCGGCCGCCTTCGAGGAAGCACTCAAAGGCGACGGCGCAAACGATGCAAATACGCAACAGCATTACGGCGACTGCTTAGACGCTCAAGGCAAAAAAACTGAAGCGCAGGCGGCTTGGGCTAAGGCGAAGAAATTGAAAAAGTAGAGTAAGTAGTCTTTCAAGTTAATCCTGTCGGATTGGCTTGTCTTGCCGAACGGGAATAGTTATCGCCTAAAACACAAATAGTCTATACTCTTTTCCAGAGTGT
>JBEEMU010000197.1:0-4196 GCA_041192485.1 Bacteroidota bacterium
ACTTAGGTAATAATCCAGCAGAAACCGTCGAAAAAGAGCGATTACTTTTTCCATTGCCTTATAATAACGAACAACACGCCATCGCAGAACGTCTAACGATGCAAGACGCAGTGACCGTAAAAGGCCCTCCAGGAACGGGAAAATCGCATACAATCGCCAATTTAGTATCCAATTTTGTGGCAAACGGGCAAAGTGTGCTGATTGTTTCGCAAAACGCGCAAGCCTTAGCGGTTGTAAAAGAAAAACTGCCGATAGAATTGCAAGAATTAGCCATTTCATTAGTCAATGATTCGCGGACCGATGCCTTGAAAAATTCGGTCAGCACGATTATTGCACATTTGAGCCGCGTGTATAGCATAGAAGACGTACAGCAGCGCGAAAGCCTTTTAACTGCCGCCGAATCAAAATATAATTATTTATTAGAAGAAATTTACCAAATAATTGCTACAAATGGTAGAACTACGCGAATAATGATACCGCCAAGCTCCGAACCGAAAACACTAACCGCACACGAGGCAGCCATGCTTTTAATGGAAAACGAAAGCGGTTTGCGATTTAAAATTTTAGACACCGTTTTAAATGGCATAAATACAAGTGAGTACAGCGAACATATTTTGAAAACAATTAGAAATACCGATTTTTTCAGCAGTACAGACTTCGAATTAGCAAATTATAATTTCTTGAAAGACGACGATATTCCAACAGAAATGGCAGTTTCGGAACGGATTGATTTGGTAAAGAAAATGAAACAAGATTTTGATTTCATGCCTTATGCCAAAGTAGAGCCGTCTATTCTATCCGACGAGTTGATGGCGACAATTACAGCCTGCGAAACAGAATATGAGCAGCTTAAAACAAGCGAAGTGGCAATTATAATTTGGAAATCGGCTCGATTTACTCCATTTTTAGCGCAAAATTTTCTCACGCAATTTACAGAAAATCGCAAAAAAGACGCGAGTTTCAGCGGCGAATTGCTGCAATACGACATCAATTTAAATGCCTTGGCAACTATAGATGTTAGTGCGGCACTGCGGCATACCGAAGAACTGTTGGAGATTTTTGGCGACGATAGTGAGCTTGGTTTTTTTGCAAAATTCAAGGTGCAGCACGAGCAAAAATTAGTGATGGCTTGTTTGGTGAATGGCGAAGTTTGCGACCATAAAAATAGGTTAATCATCTTGAAAGGCATTCTATCATTTGGCGAAAGCCTCAAAAAACAACAAATTGTACTGAATAATTATCTTGCAGAATTAGGTGTTGGCAATTTGGCGCAAAGCACAAACGTATTAGCAACCGTAGCGGACTATCGCAAAGCGCAAACGACTATCGAACATTACTGGCAAGCATTAGAAAACGCCGCAACGACTTGGGAAACTTTCAGCAGGTTAAACGATAAACTTCCAGGACGCATCATTCCGCGAGCAAACCCGTATTCTTACCAGTTTGAAAAGCAATGGAATCACATTCTGGGCTTAAAAAACTATGCGGAATACCGACAAACCCTGCAATTTTTAAGCACGGAGAAAATGCGGCTCATCAGCGACACAAAAGCGCACCCGATAATGCTGCATCTTGCCGAAAGTTTGACCGATTTGCAGCCGCAAACCTACTCAGAATGTTTGAAAACCTATCGCGACATTCGCGCAAAAGCGCAGCATATTTTGGGCTACAACGAATCGTTAAACCGCATACGCAAATGGCTGCCGCAAACCGCCGAGAAGCTGCATCAAGCCTTATTGCAACGAAGTGAAAGCGTTAGAAGCCTGTCAATCAACGACATAGATTTGGCCTTAGCTTACGCAAAAATGCGCGAGTTTGTGATGGCCTGCTTGCGTGAAACCGAAAAAGCCGACGAACTTTTATTGCAATTAAACAACCTAAAACGCGATGTGGAACGCTACACGGGCGACCTTGTGGCCTATAAAACGTGGCTTAATAAATCGAAAAGCATTACGGATAATGAAAAATCGGCATTGACCGCATGGCTCAACGATTTGACAAATATCGGGCGCGGCTTTGGTAAAAATACGAGTCGCAACCGCGCTTCCGCCGTGCAGAATATGCAATTGGCAAAAGGAGCCGTGCCTATCTGGATTATGCAGTTGAGCAATGCCCTGACTTTTTTCCCCGAACCTACACCTGGGCAGTTCGACGTGTTAATCATCGACGAAGCAAGTCAATGCGATTTGAGTAGTTTGAATTTGATTTTCCGCGCGAAAAAAAGCATTATCGTGGGCGATGAAAATCAGACGGCGGTAACGGTAGATTACGCAAAATTCAGTATGGACAAGGTGAACGCTTTGCTCGACCGCTACTTCTTGACACACTCTTTCAAGCAACAATTTAATATTCAAAACAAAAATAACAGTATTTACTCTTTAAGTAGCGTTATTTACCCGAATATTATTACGTTAGTAGAGCATTTTAGGTGCTTACCGCAAATAATTGGCTATAGCAACCAGTATGTGTATAGCAACCGAATTATTCCGCTGAAAACGGCCACCGAAACGCCCTTAGGCTCGCCTGTGTCCATCGAATACCTTGCCGACGAGATAGAAGACGAATCGAAGCCCTTGATTGTCGGGCGCGTTTTAGACCATATTTTGTCGTATATCGCGCAATTTGAAGCCAAAACATTGGCGAAATTGCCGACCGTTGGCGTTCTGACCTTAGACAGCTCGAATCTGAAACACAGCCGTTTGCTACTCACTACCTTATTGGCAAATGAAAATATCGCCAAATACGCCGACGCACTCGATTTGACGATTGGCACTTCTCGCGAGTTTCAAGGCGACGAGCGAAATGTCATGTTTTTAACTATTTCGGCAACACATTCTATCAATGCGAGCGGAGAAATTCGACCGCCACGCGCCGTAGCGTCCGAAGAATATATGCGCATTTTCAACGTTGCGGCAAGCCGCGCAAAAGACCGTTGCGTCGTGCTACACAGCATTGCGCCCGAAGCCGTCGGTTTGATGTCGCAAGACTGTTATCGCAAGCGGTTAATCGATTATTACACCGTCACACAACGCGCCGTACAGACACCGCATAACCACACCCTACAGAATTTGCAGCGCGAAACTGGCAGCCATTTGGGGCTTTTTGGCAAAGAAGTTTGCGCCTATTTGGTAGAACTCGGCTTCGGGGCAACCTTGTATCCGAGCTTTAAAATTGGGCATTACGCCACCGATTTCGCCATTTTGCAACAGCATCAAAAACTCGCTATTTTCTGCGATATTGGTATAAACTTAGCAGAAAACAGCGGCTTGGAACGCCCTATTGAGCAGTCGATACAGCATCAGTTGATATTAGAGCGGGCGGGTTGGCAAGTCGTCCGCCTCCAAAGTACGCAATGGTTTGCCGACAGAGAAAAGGCGAAAGCACGGTTGAAAAATCGCATTTCTACGGAAGCCTAATTACCTACTCGATGGTAAAAAGCGAGCAGGGAGTTCATCTGGCCAATACACACCTGTTTTTTTATTAAAAACATAGCTGCCAAAAATAAGCAGCAGCAGACTCGAGCCAAAAATGGGGAAATAGCCACTAATATGCGTTAATAAAAGACCGAGGATAAGCGTAAAAATCAGCCAAAGAATGGCTGCGCCAACGGCTAAAATAGTGAAATCGCGCACTAAAAGATTCGTATTATAGGTTCTTAGCGCAAAGGAAGTGCGCAATAGCCGCAAATGGAGCTGCGAAATAAACGTGCAATACGCATCATCGGAATCCTCGTCCCACACAAAAACAGTGCTGATACTTTTGCTGCGTATTTCATACAATTCATTTAATGCGCAATAATATTGTAGCGCACTTGGCTTATTAAAAAAACACGATATTATCATCGAAATATAAAAATACATGAACCTTTCATTAATCAACAAAAACGCCTTAGTGGGCGGCGGAAGTAAAGGCATCGGTTTTGCAAGTGCCGTAGAATTAGCCTTGCTTGGCGCAAATGTCACCCTCATGGCGCGTTCATTGAGCGATTTGGAACGCGCAATCGCTGCACTCGACACCGCAAAGGGCCAGCAACACGACTATTTATGCGTGGATTACAGCGAACCTGACACCTTAAAAACGACGGTTGAAGCCTATTGCCTATCGAAAAATATCCATATTTTGGTCAATAATACAGGCGGTCCCGCAGGCGGCGCGGCGCACCTTGCAAGTATTGGCGAGTATCTTTCGGCGTTCAA
>JBEEMU010000198.1:0-3017 GCA_041192485.1 Bacteroidota bacterium
AGCGCGAGCAAGGAAATTTGGCGTTTTTTCAATCAATACCGCTTAATAACGGCAACCGAAAACACCACAACAGCGCCTATTAAGATTTCGCCAAACCCGACTACCCATTTTTTGACCATAGATACGCCCGAAGAAACGACCTCAGTCATCGATATTATCAACCTACAAGGCGAAACACTACAAACAGTTAAAATGAACAGTTCTACAAAAACAATCGATGTGCAAAATTTGCCGAAAGGCT
Source organism: Bacteroidota bacterium (assembly GCA_041192485.1). Classification (GTDB taxonomy): domain Bacteria; phylum Bacteroidota; class Bacteroidia; order Chitinophagales; family Saprospiraceae; genus JBEEMU01. The sequence goes on from JBEEMU010000198.1 coordinate 242, forward strand.
TTTATATACTACATATTACGACCGAAAAAGGCGATTTTAGAGCAAAATTCGTCAAAGAATAAAAATTTATTTTTCAATTTAGCAAAACATATAACCTTGTTGAATTTACAGTACGCAGACCAGTTTGTGAACCGACACATCGGCACAAACACACCCGAACTACCCGCCATGTTGAAAACTATCGGTGTGGAAAACATCGACGTGTTGATGGCGCAAACCGTGCCTAATGGCATTCGAAACGCCGAAGGTTTAAACCTGCCCGATGCACTTACCGAATATGAGTATTTGCAATTAGCCCAGAAAATAGCCGATAAAAACCGCGTGATGCGCAATTATATTGGCTTAGGCTATTCCGACACAATTACACCGCCCGTCATTCAGCGCAATTTGTTTGAAAACCCGGGCTGGTACACGCAATACACGCCCTATCAAGCCGAAATTGCGCAAGGACGCTTAGAGTCGCTGCTCAACTTCCAGACAATGGTCAGCGATTTGACTGCTTTGCCCGTAGCAAATGCCTCGCTTTTAGACGAAGGAACCGCCGCCGCCGAAGCAATGGCAGTCTTTTTTCATCATAAAAACAAAGGAAAAGGCGTGGCAAACCGCTTTTTGGTACACCCCGATATTTTCCCGCAAACCTTAGACGTGCTGCGCACCCGCGCCGAGCCTTTGGGTATTTCGGTAGAAATTTGCCCCGAATTATTGATAAATAATAACGGCGATTGCTATTCGGAAGCGAAAATAACCGACGATGTATTTGCCGTTTTTGTGCAATATCCGACCGCAAGCGGCGAAGTAAACGATTACCGAGATTTAGCCGATAATGTACATCAATACGGCGCATACCTCATCGTTGCCGCCGATATTTTGAGCCTAAGCCTACTCACACCTCCGGGCGAATGGGGTGCAGATTGTGCCGTAGGCAATACACAACGTTTGGGCGTACCGATGGGTTTTGGCGGGCCACACGCCGCTTATTTTGCTATAAAAGAAGAGTTTAAGCGGGTTATTCCTGGGCGTATTATTGGCGTAAGCATCGATGCACACGGCAATCGCGCCCTCCGCATGGCTTTGCAAACCCGCGAGCAACATATTCGCCGCGAAAAAGCAACCTCTAATATTTGCACTGCACAAGCCCTTTTAGCAAATATGGCAGCGATGTATGCGGTGTATCACGGTCCCGAAGGGCTGCGTAATATTGCCGAGCGTATCAATCATTTAACCGTTTTATTAACAAACGCGCTCGACTGTTCAAACGGTTGGGTTAGCCAAAATAAAGCGATTTTTGATACCATTACCTTCAAAAACGAAGACCTCGAGTTCAGTGATTTCCCGCTACAAATTGTGCGCTCAACCGCCCTCGAAAAAGGCATTAATTTCCGCTATAATGATGCCGAAAACACGATTTCTATTTCCTTAGACGAAACAACAACGCTCGCCGACCTTTTGGATATTTTGGCCTGTTTCGGTGTGGAATACACGATGGAAAAACTGTTGAGCATTCAAAATATGGATATGGCGATGTTGCAACACGATAATTGCATTCGCACGTCAACCTACCTTACACACCCGGTTTTTAATACGCACAGAAGCGAAAGCCAACTCATGCGCTACCTTAAATACTTGGAAAACAAAGACTTATCGCTTGTTCACTCCATGATTTCCTTAGGAAGTTGCACCATGAAACTAAATGCTGCCGCCGAAATGATGCCCGTTTCAATGGCAGGTTTTAGCAAAATGCACCCGTTTCAACCAATAGAACAAACGCAAGGTTATCAGCAAATTTTTGACGAACTGGCAGCGTATTTATGCGAAATTACAGGCTTTACGGCTTGCTCCTTGCAGCCGAATAGCGGCGCACAAGGCGAGTATGCGGGCTTGTTGGCTATCCGCAATTACCATATCGCTCGCGGCGACGCGCACCGTAATATCGTACTTATTCCATCGTCGGCACACGGCACAAATCCCGCGTCGGCGGTCATGGTCGGTATGCAAGTGGTCGTTACGAAATGCGATGAGCGCGGGAATATCGACGTAACTGATTTGGTAGAAAAAGCCATTTTGCATAAAGAAAAATTAGCCGCACTCATGGTAACGTATCCGAGTACACACGGCGTTTTTGAAACAGCAATTCAGGCAATTTGCCAAACAATTCACGAAAACGGCGGCTTGGTGTATATGGACGGCGCAAATATGAACGCGCAAGTTGGTTTAACCTCGCCTGGCCGCATCGGTGCCGATGTTTGTCACCTCAATTTGCATAAAACATTCGCTATTCCGCATGGCGGCGGCGGACCTGGCATGGGGCCAATTTGTGTAAACGATAAATTAAAACCGTTCCTGTCGGGACATTTTTGCGAAAATAACCCGCATTTTTCGAGTTTAAATGCGCCGAATAAAAACGCCGTGAGTGCCGCCCCGTTTGGTAGCGCGTCTATTTTGCTCATTTCCTACGGCTATATTCGTATGCTTGGCGCAAAAGGCGTGGCAGACGCTACAAAATTTGCTATTTTGAACGCAAATTATATCAAAGCGCGCTTAGAAAACCAATATGCCGTTTTATATACGGGCGAAAACGGACGCGCCGCCCACGAATTGATTTTGGATTTGCGCACCTTCAAACCGCTCGGCATTGAAGCAGAAGATATTGCCAAACGATTGATGGATTACGGTTTCCATGCTCCTACCCTATCGTTCCCTGTGGCCGGAACGATTATGATAGAGCCAACAGAAAGCGAAGACAAAGCCGAACTTGACCGTTTTTGCGATGCCATGC
>JBEEMU010000199.1:0-2603 GCA_041192485.1 Bacteroidota bacterium
ATTTGCAACCAAATTTTGGCGCAAGCCGTACTTGCAGGTATGAAAGAAGACGGTTTTGGGCGCATTATTAATGTCATTTCAACTTCGGTGAAACAACCGTTAGATAATCTGGGCGTTTCGAATACCATTCGCGGCGCAGTCGCGAGTTGGGCGAAAACATTGGCAAACGAACTCGGCCAATTCAATATCACCGTAAATAATGTGTTGCCAGGCGCAACGGCAACCGAGCGTTTAGCCGCAATCATTGCGGCCGATGCCGTGCGTAATAATAGCAGCGAAGCAGCATCGGCGGCGAAAATGCAAAGCACCGTACCGATGCGTCGGTTTGCCGAACCAAATGAAGTTGGCGCAGCCGTTGCATTTTTAGCATCGCCTGCGGCTGGCTATATCAACGGAGTTAATTTGCCTGTAGATGGTGGGCGCACAAAATCTTTATAACTTTTTTATGGAACATCTCATTCGCCTTGCTACGCCAAACGATGCCGAAGCACTGAGTGCCGTTATGCGCCAAACTTTTTGGGACACTTACCACACATTTAATACGCTATCGGATATGACTTCTTATATGAAAAAGTCGTACTCGATAGCGCAACAAACGGCGGAAATAAACGATGTGAGCATCGCTAATATTATCTTAGAAAATGGGGGTGAAATAGTCGCTTTTGCGCAAATTTTGGAAAAACCAGCTGACAAACCCCAAATTATACCCCTTAATTCGGCGATGTTAGCCCGCTTTTACTTAACAGAAGCCTTGAAAGGCAAAGGTTTTGCCGCCGAATTATTAGAAGCGTGTTTGGCAGAAACAGCAAAACGCGGCTACAATTATTTATGGCTTACCGTTTGGCAAAACAATCCACGCGCTATTCGTTTTTATGAAAAACAAGGTTTTGAAACCATCGGAACCACCGTTTTCACCTTAGGTAGCGACGAACAAACGGATTGGTTGATGCTGAAAAAAACGCAATAATGACTATTTTTTTACCTTTAATAAGGCTTTCGCCAAATGCAGCCCCTCGATTTGAGCCGCAATATAGGCTTGCAAATCGGCGTAATTGCCTTGTGCATGTTTCAAAAACGCCGATGCTTGCCCATAAACCGCCGAACAATTTATTTTTTCGGTGAGGTAATATCCGTCTAAAAAATCGCGTACACCGCCGCTAATAATAACCTGTTTTACTAAGACCTTATCGCCAAGTTCGGTGAAAAGCGCGTTGCTCATGCCCACCATTTCGTCGGCCGTATGCCCGATGTGCGCAATAGCGTTATAGAGCGATTGATAGGCTTTGCTGCTGCGTAAAAGCTCGATTTTGGCAAAATTAGTGCCGCCAGCTGCCGCAAAATCAACTGCGGCTAAGGGTAATTGATACAGCGTCCGCAGCGTTTCTATCCCCATTCCCTGCCCTACTTCCTTGACGATAATCGGAAATTGAAAGGCATCTAAAAGCGTTTTTATGGTTTCCAAAGGCGTATTTCGGTAGCGGTCGCCTTCTGGTTGTAGCCATTCTTGCAGCGGGTTTATATGAATTATCAAGCCGTCAGCCTCCAATTTTTTCACCAATTCGGCTATTTTATAAACCTGCCTATTGGTTATCAGCTCCTCGAGCTGTGCAATGCCCAAATTAGCGAAAAAGGGTGCATCGCCCACAAGTTCACGCACCGCAAAATCGGCAAGATGCTCATTGGAATGAAGCAATTGTCGGCACGACCCCAAGCCCATACCCATGCCAAACTCGCTGCAAGCCTGTGCCAAATTGCGGTTTATCGTGCGAGCCATTGCCGTGCCGCCCGTCATGCTGCTGACCCACATAGGCGTTGCCACCTTTTTACCCAAAAAATCAACGGAAATATCGGCGTTTTCCACCGCAGGGTGTGCCGCAAAAAGCGGTTCGTAGTAAAAACGAGTATCAATCGTGTTGTGCGCAATTTGCGACTGAAAAGCGAGCGTAATGTGGTCGCTTTTGCGCGATTCGGCGGTTGTATCTTGTTGCAAAGGTTCTGTATTTAAGAAAATAGTTACTTATTTCAAACAAATAAACCGTTGAATATGTTTTTATTCTAAAAATAAATTGCTGAAAAAGCTAAAAAAAATAAAAAAAGCCGTACCTTTGCCCTCGCTAAAGACAATATGCCGCCGTTGGCATATTTCAATGGTTTATTTTTAACTTTTTTATTAAAACAATGGCAGTTTATTTAAAAACCGGCAAAATCGCAGAACTCGTAACACAATACGGGGGCGATGCCAAAAACACAGGTGCAACCGAAGCACAAGTGGCGATTTTCACTTATCGCATCAACCAACTTTCAGAACACCTGAAAAAGAACAAAAAAGACCACTCGTGCCGCCGCTCTCTTTTGATGATGGTTGGTAAGCGTCGTAATTTGTTGAAGTATTTGACGAGAAAAGACATCACGCTTTACCGTTCGCTTATCGAGCGTTTAGGTTTGCGTAAATAGTTTTCGCTTCGCAGCATCAACTTTTGGTAAAAATCAGTCCCCAGTTTTTCTATACGAAGAATTGGGGATTTTTCGTTCTAAGAAAATCTAATTGTTTTCCTATGCCCGCTTTTTATGCACTTATTTTATTTGGCAAACTATTTTATAAT
>JBEEMU010000200.1:0-3036 GCA_041192485.1 Bacteroidota bacterium
CCAACCGCAGTCTGCCTGCATTTACCGTGTTTCAAAAAACGCAAAAACTCATGGATAGATTTCTATTTATCCTTTTTGCCGAAGATAAAGACCTGCTACCGCGTTTTACGGTGAAAACACATATCAATAACTGGCAAAACGAAGGGCGAAAAGGAACGGTTTTACAAATAATGCAAGGGCTTTTTCGCGACCTCAATAGCGGCAATAAAGCCAAAAACATATTCGCTTATAACGGCGGCTTATTCGCGCCCGACCCCGTTATAGATAGTTTAGTATTGCCTGCGGGCAACCTTTTAGAAATTTATTTGCTCAAATTAGAAGCCTACGATTTCAGAACCGAAGTAGATGTGGCTATTTTAGGACATATTTTTGAGCAATCGCTCAACGATTTGGACGAAATGAAAGCCTTAGCCGATGCGCTCAATGACATTCCCTCTCCTTTGGAGGGGACGAAGGGGAAGCTGACGAAACGCAAAAAAGACGGCGTTTTTTACACGCCACAATACATCACACGTTATATTATTGAAAACACACTTGGCGCACTTTGCGATGAAAAACGCGCCGAACTCGGTATTATTGCAGGCAAAAAAACCACCGAAACCGCCTTAAACACTTACCGCGAATGGTTGTTTGCGCTTACCGTACTCGACCCTGCCTGCGGTTCGGGCGCGTTCCTAAACGAAACCTTGCAGTTTTTTATACGCGAGCATCAAGCCGTAGATGAACGTATAGCTGGCGCAACGAATAAGCATAGTCTCTATAAAGACTACACGCTGCATATCTTAGAAAATAATATCTACGGCGTAGATTTGAATGAAGAGTCGGTAGAAATAGCGCAACTTTCGCTTTGGTTAGCAACTGCACAAGTTGGCAGGAAACTAATGAATTTGAATAATAATATAAAAGTGGGCAATTCGCTGATTGGCGATAAAAAAATAACTAAAAAAGCCTTTAACTGGAAAAAAGAGTTTCCAAAAGTATTCAAAAATAGCGGCTTCGATGTGGTTATTGGCAACCCGCCTTATGGCGTTAATTTTGATACAAAAACCAAGACATACTTACTGAAATACGATGATTTGACACCCGACTATGAGGTTTACTACTATTTTATTACCAAAGGCATCGAGTTATTAAAACAAAATGGACGCATCGGGTATATTTTCCCAAATACATTTCTGTCTAATAATTACGCTAAAAAGTTTAGAAGCCGCCTTTTAGAAACCACGCATATACATAGCATTAGCGACCTTTCCGACGATAAAACCTTTGCCGACGCAAGTGTGCGCACCTGTATTTTGGCACTATCAAAGGGCGAAAACACGGCTAATAAAAACACCTCTTTGCGGCAATTAATTGCCTTAAAAGTCGACGAAGTGGGCATCTCAAAAACGGTAACAGTAAACAAGGCAACACTCTATAACGAATTAGATAACTGGCTCACACTGCTTTCATTAGATACCTCGGACTATGCTATTATCCAAAAAATACGCAAAGCGTCGACGGCACTAAACGAATATTGCGACGTGTCGCAGGGCTATATTCCTTATAGAAGGTCAGATTTAGTGAAAAAACATGGAAAACAAGGCCATAAAATAGTAGATGAAAGGCTTTGGCATAGCACTACCGCCTTAGATGCCGACTACAAACAAGAGATTTTAGGTAAAAATGTAGGGCGATACTGGAATTCTGAAACCGAATCGTATATAAAATACACAAAAGAAGTAGCAAGTTATGTTAATCCGCGTTTTTTTGAACAAACACGCATTTTAGTTCGCGAAATTTGCGAAAAAAGCTTATTTTGTACTTTGTTAGACAAACCTTTTTATAATAATCCCTCCATTATCAACGTCATTCAGAAAGATACGGCCGTTGATTTACACTATTTACTCGGCATTTTAAACTCTAAACTAATTGGCTGGTTTCACTATAACACCTCGCCGAAGGCAAAAAAAGGGCTTTTCCCTAAAATATTAGTAAATGATGTGCGCAACTTGCCCGTTCTCACAACCGATAAACAGCAGCCATTGATAGATTTAGTGAACAAAATACTCGCTACCAACCAAAAAATAGAGGAATTACGGAACCGAATTGCCGAGCATTTAGAAGCCGTTTTTGAAGGAAAAATCGTCTTGAACAAAAAAATAAACGACTGGCACGGCGGCACTTGGTACGACCTTGTAGGCGAATTGCGCAAGCAAAAACTCACCCTTTTGCCTAAACAGGAAACCGCCACGAAAGCCGAATTTGAGAAAGTGCAACAAGAAATAAAAGCCTTGCAACGTATTTTACAAAATACTGATGCCGAAATAGACGCAAAAGTGTATGAATTATACGACCTCACGCCCGAAGAAATAGCAATGGTGGAGCGCGGGTAAAAATCGACGATGGGACGTGATGTATAGCAAAAAAATAATGGTGTGTTCAATAACGCACAGCACACTAAACGTGTCAGCAATTTACTAAATAAGTAAATAAATTACCCTTCAATAAATATATGTATAAAACAACACTTTTTGCTCTATTTTTAGTTGTTTTTTCGTTAAAAACAACTGCGCAAATCACCGAGCGACCAATAAACGACCGACCGAAACTGGTTGTCGGCATCGTTGTTGACCAAATGCGCTGCGATTACCTGTTTCGATACTGGCAAAAATTCGGCAACGATGGCTTTAAACGCTTGATAAACAAAGGTTTTTTTTGTAAAAACACGCATTACAACTATATGCCAACCTATACAGGCCCTGGTCATGCCTGCGTTTATACAGGCGCAACACCCGCGTTGAACGGCATTGTGGCAAACGATTGGTATAACCGCAAACTGGGTCGTACAACTTATTGCACAGAAGACTCCACCGCGAAAACCGTAGGCTCACCAACTTTAGCCGTTGGTAAAATGTCGCCGCGCAACCTTATAAGCACTACGATTACCGACGAACTGAAATTAGCTACAAATATGAAAAGCAAAGTAGTGGGCATTGCGATAAAAGATAGAGGCGCAATTCTGCCAGCCGGCCACACGCCTGATGCCGCCTATTG
>JBEEMU010000201.1:0-2685 GCA_041192485.1 Bacteroidota bacterium
CTCCCAAACAGGCGGTCTAATTCCACTTGAAACGCATCGGCATAAAAGTATTTGGTATCATGCCCTTTATCTATTTGGTGCGTTTTGCCTACGCCGCCTTTGGCACTAACACGCCCCGTATTATCGGGTGTATAAACGGTTTGCACAAACGGGTAGCCTTTGGCATCGGGTATAAAGCCGTAATCGCGGTATTGCGTAAGCCCCATATTCTGCTGGTAGTAGTGGTAAAACACATTGTTGGGCGAGTAATACTTAGAGGCGCCCGATGTAATACTCATCGTAGAAATCTCGTTTTCACAAACCGTAGGGTCGGTCGGACTTATAGGTGCCGACTCGTCAAAGTCGAGCGCAGAAAAGGCGTTGCCCGCGGCGTTTACATTAAAGTCGGGGCGGTATTTCAAGATTGATTCGTCGATGGGTACTGGCAATACCTCTACTGCTGGACGGCCTGTATGGTCATAATAGGTTTCGCCAATAACCACGTTGGGCAAGGCTGTAATGTCTTGGTCGGTGTTTAAGCGGGTTTGTTTTTGTCGGTTGCGCAATGCGCCATCAAAATAGCCTACCACGTCTTTGCGTTTGCCGTCTTCGGCATAGGTGGTTTCCAACTGCCAGTTGAGCTTGTCGGCAGTATGCTTTTGCGGCGAAGTAAGGGTCTGCACATCGTCAATATAAATGCGGTTAGCGGCGGGGTAAGTGGCCACGGCTCCCTTTTCGGGTGCCGACCAAGGTCCGTATTTGTCTATAAACTGCCCGTTGTGTAAGTACACGCCATTTGGGCCAATTTGCTTAGTTACCGCACGGCATCGAAACACCAAATAGCCGCGCTCATAAACCGCTGGAATGTAATAGGTATTGGCTCCGGCCACGCTATTGGTTAGGCGCACACGGGTACAGTTTCTCTTGAAATTGCACGTTAATTGTATCGGAGCAACCTTTGTGGGTAGCCCCGATACTACCGCGCCGTAATCGTCAATAAACGCCCATTCCAAATCATACTCTTCCCAAGTGATAGGGTGTGCGCCATAGTCGGTCACATCGCAAGCTATTTTTATATCGCCTCGCGCAAAATCCATACTCACCGTAAGGGTAGGTATGGTATAAACGGCGGTTGGTGTGCTTGCAGCAGCGGCTGTGCGTTGCGCGTTATTGGTGGGGTTTTGCTTGTTCGCAAAAAACGAGAAAGCGGTTTTACGCGCACCTGTTTTCGCATCGGTTGGCACAGCTGTTTTCGCATTGTCTGCCGCATTGCCTGCCGCATTGTCTGCCGCATTGGTTTTCGCATTAGTTTTCGCATTGCTTGGCGCGGCTGCTTTAACGGCGGATTTGCCGCTTGCAGGCATATTCAGGGTTTGAAAGTACTCGATATTGGTTGCTACCGAGAGCTGCAATACTTGCGCGGCTTCTGCTAAGGTAGGCGCGGCGGTGCTATCTAAGCTATTGATAGCCAGTGCAATTACGCGCACACTGATGTCTTGCCACGCTTTTGTGTCGTTAGCATCGTTCAAGCGCGATACCATCGTGCATTGCTCGGCGTGTTGCCCTTTCGGGTAATAGGTTACCTCCAATTTGCGGGTCGTTTTATAGGCTTGTCCGTCGAAAGCAGTACCCGACACTTCCACGGTCATCATGGCGCAGAAAGCCGTTTTTACGGGGCGTTCCTTCGTATTTGAGCGCAAAATAAGATTGTTTTCCACTTGGTGCAAATACCAAGTTTTCGCATCGTAGTCATTGACCCATGCACGCACCGTATCGCGCATATTGGCTAACGCTTTACCCGTCAAGATGCCGCTATTGTATTGCTTTTTCGCCGCATACGCCGTAGTCGTCAGCAAACTTAAAAGCCAAATAAGCCCGATGGTTTGAATAGATTTTATCATAAAAAGGTTGTTTTTTGTAATTATTACTAAGTTGATTTTCAACCACATAAGTTGATTTCGCTTGGTTTTTAACATAGTACCTCGTATCTTTGCGGGAGCCTTATGTGGTTAAAAAAATAGTTGCTATATGTTTTAACGTCCGAGATTAACGTCCGAGATTAACGTCCGAGATTAACGTCTAGTCGCCAATTTTTATAGGCAGGGCTTAATTGCCATTTCCCGTTTTTGGCTGTGACGTATTTATCAATACTAAAAAAAGCGGGTGCAAAAGTAGGGTTTGTGTTAATATTCTTATAGGTCATGACCACTTTTGGAGCTTTTGGCTCGTCTTTTTTTGCCGCATCGAAACTAAATGTTTCGCGGTAATACAGCACACAGGAGCTAAGTAAGTGAGTTTCGTTGTTGATATATATTTCCATTTCGCTCACAGACGGGTTGTTTAAAGGTATTTTAAATCCTGTAATACCGTTTTCGGTGGCGGGTAAAGGCGCGAAGGCGGTGGCTTGTTTGAACAGGTCTTGCCAAGTGTTGCGCAGTAAATCGGAGAGATTGTGAGATACGGTTTTCGAGAGCATAATCGTTTTCGACTGGTGGTTTATGCGCAAAGAATAGAGCGGCGACACGAGCGTTTCTAAGGTAGAGAGACGGCTATGTGCCGATATGCCATCGCGTTGCACATTGCTCAACTCGGTCTGTATCGCCTTTTTCGCCGTTAGCGACGGATACACGGTGTATTCCACGGTCATATCGTAGCGCGTTAAACGGCTATATACGGTTTGCATGGCTTGCAACTCGGACGGTATGA
>JBEEMU010000202.1:0-6913 GCA_041192485.1 Bacteroidota bacterium
TTAGGACTAAGCTAACTCAAATTAGCGTTTAATTTAGAGTTGCATAGGTGTTTCGTTTTTTCTGCGAAAGCGTTTCCATAGAAACCTGCCCGTGAAAAAAGTAAGTACAAGAACGGAAATGCCTGCAATGATTGGAAAAATTATCGCTAAAGCACTGAAGAAAATACTGCCTATAATTTCGCTTGTGCTAAGTATAGGGTTTGCTACGCCGCCCGTTGTGAGGGAGGAAGCTGCACGGGTAATAGAGGTGCCGCCGCTAACTAATGCTGCCGTTGTTCCACCTGCTACGATACCTGCTGACCATTGTAGCATCGGCGGAACATGATCGCCGCCTATTGCGCTTGCGGTTAATATACTCCCCGCTATTGCCGCAGTAGGCGTTGCTATAGTATCTAATAGGTTGTCCACCCAAGGTATATAGTACGCTGCTGTTTCTACCAATGCGGCAGTAGAAAACAGTACTAATGCAGGCAATGTACCCGTCCATAGCATATTGCTCGGCACAGACCATAAATGAAAGTAGGCCGCGGCACTGAGGCAAAGAAACGGTAAAAATACCCGAAATCCAGCCGCCGCACTCAAGCCTACGCCTAACATCAACCCTAAAACTATTTGACCAATGCCGTAATAATCCATAATTAAAAAATATTTGAGAGAAAGTTTTATTCACCTTTTTGGTGTTTTTTTACAATTTGTTGTAAGACTCATAAGCAGTAGTAGTATATAAATAATTGCGCACTTAAACCCTGTAAAATAAGGCGTTTTGGGGTAATGCTATCCGTGTTTAGTGCCTATTTCTAAGGGCTAAGGCGCAAGTCGTTCTATTTTCCAAGTATTGTCGGCTTGCAACGTGTAAGAAATTCTGTCGTGCAAACGGCTTGGCCTGCCTTGCCAAAACTCTATTTGCTGCGGTATGACACAGTAACCACCCCAGTTATCGGGGAGTGGTAATACGGACTGTGCCGCGTATTTGGTTTCTAATTGTGTGAAAAGTGTTTCTAAGGCAGCTCTGCTGGGAATTGCCGCACTTTGCGGCGATGCGCTTGCGCCGATTTGGCTACTTTTCGGGCGGCTTTGGAAATAAGTTGCCGATTCTTCTCTGCTTATTTTAATAACGCTACCTTCCACGCGGATTTGCCGCTCTAATGGGAGCCAGCTGAAAACTAAGGCTACCGAAGGGTTTGCAGCTATTTGCTGCCCTTTTTTACTTTCATAATTCGTATAGAAGAAAAACCCTTTTTCGCTTAAACCCTTCAATAAAACGGTGCGTGCCGATGGCTTTCCATCGCTCGATGCCGTCGCTAAAACCATGGCATTTGGCTCTATTATTTTGGCGGAAAGTGCCTCATTAAACCACTGCTCAAATTGATTAATTGGGTCGGGTAATATGCCGCTTACTTCTAAGGTCGCGGCAGAGTAGGTTTGCCGCAAATCGGCGATATTCTGGTTCATAGGCAGCAATTAAAGTTGAAATAAAGATATTTAAGCCTTGTATCTGTATTTATGTAAAAAAAAGCGTACTTTTGTGGGATATTTCACGCTATGCACATTAGAAATATTGGAGATGCTTTCTTTTGTTGTAATAAATAAAACATTTTTTTAGTATAAAAGTTTAAAAATCGATTAATATGAAGTATTCAACTATAACCCTTTCGGCAATTATAGTTATTGGGTTGTCTTGCTTTTTGACGGCGTGTAAAAACGACCCTAAAGAGTCTTCAAGCGAAGGTGTAGAAGGCGGAGCCGCCACAACGCAAGCTGGCAAGCCTTTTAAAAAAGCACCCGAAGATGGCTTGAAGGTAGAACTATCGAAGGAACCCTTGCCTGCGCAAAACTTTGACTTTGGCTCGTTTCCAAGTAAATGGACAGCATTAACGAAAAAAGGTGCGGATTATGTCGTGCTTACGCCTTGCGACAAAGATAATCGTGAATTTCTTTTAAATAAAGACGTTGGACATTATCAAATATATGAAAATATGGGTGATGACGGCGTGGACTACGACCTATTAGAGTTTAAACAGATGGGCGAAAAAGCCTATCAAATGCGGGTACGGGTGCGCGAATTTAAAAAAGAGCAAACCTTTAATTGCGAATATGACCCAGCTACTGGCTTGGCTACTTGGAAATGGAAGTATGCCTTTGGCACAGGAAAAAGCAACGAACTCGTTTTTGTGGACACCAAACACCTTAAAAACTATAAAACAGAAAACGAAGTTTGCAAATAGGCAAGTCCGTTTTTGGGTCGACTTGTACTATGCCCGTTGCCATCTTGCTGTTTTTTAGCGTTTTGACTCCTTTTATGGCTCAAATTTCACGAGATAACTAATCGGATAAGCCGACTGATACACAATAGGAAATTTTCGTGGGAATATCCGCATGACGGGGTAAAAGAATTTTTGTGTTTCTGGGTAGCTAAGTAGGTCTATTAAGACATAATCCACCTTTTTTTCTTTTAAAAACGCAATATAACGATTTGCTCGTACCGTGTCGGATAAGGTTTTCATCTCTTTGTCTGTAAAGGTGAAGGAAGCTAAAGGGACGGTGTGCTTTTCAGCAAACAAATAAAATAAACTCGGCTTTCGGCACAGCACGAGGGCATCTTTCGGCAGGTTTGTTTTGCACCATTTTGCTACTTCGTAGTAGGAGTGTACAATATTCAAGTCTTTGTCTTCCGCAATAATATGTGCAGCAGAAACGGAGAGGGCGACTAAAAGTCGCTTCTGCTCATCGCCAACAGTTATATGTTCAAAATAGTAAAGTTTAGGCAGTATCAATAGCGGAATGAACCCCCAAGCTACTGTATTTATAAAGTTGGCTTGCCATTGTAGTTTACTAAACAGCCATTGCCCTAATTCATAAATACCATTCACTAAAAATAATAGAAGGAGTGGTGCTAAGGGCAAAATAAACCGAATACCAAACCATATTTCAGGCCACAATAGCACGATGAAAAAGGTGCAAGCGGTTAAGGAAGCGAATAAAGTACGGTGCTGTTTCAACCGAAATAAACCAAAACCTATTACTAAAACAAGAGGAATCGTCCAAATAAACTCTTGCCAGCTTATTCCTATAAAATTAGGTTTTTCTGTCCACGGAAACAAAAGACTGGGTATTTCGCGGGTAATGTATCGTAAAATATTGCTCCAAAAGCGCAGTGTAAAATCGCTTATACTCAAAACGGGCAGGCTAACATTGCCATCTTTATGCACTAATTGATTAAAATAGCTGTCGCCACCGATAGCCGCAGACCTTATTTGCCAAGGCAAAACGAGCATGATAAAGCCTATAATTGTGAATAAGGCCATTTTCCAGTTTTTTTTGCTTATTAGCGTTATTGCAAAACTGGCTACTAAGGCAATACCGGCAGAACGTATATAAAAGCTACTCACTATCAAGCCTAAGAATAGGTAAGAATAGGGGTTTTTAAAGCTGTTTTTTGTGCTGTCTAAGCGAATAAACACCCAAATAGCAGCCATTGAGGTAAATAAAAACGGGATTTCGGAAAGCAGGTTGGTCGAATAAGTTAGTAAATGATAATTAAATAGGCAAAGAATAGCAACTACGAGCGAAATATGCTTGTTTTGAGTAGCATCGTAGAATAATTTTAAGCCAATACCCAATGCCACAAACAGAAATACACCATTGATTGCCACTAAATGTACGTATTCGGTGGTGAAAAAACGCATAATAATACTTAGAAAAAAAGGGTAGCCTGGTGGAAAGTGGTTGTGCAGGGGCGTACCAATCTCATTCATCGTTCGGTAGCCATGATTGTCGGCCAATGACTTTGCGAGTATATAATAATCGGCATTATCACCGACCGCACTCACTTTGCTATCGAATACAAAGTTGTATTGCACCGAAAACAGCACAATTAAAATGAATGAGTAGAGCCAAGAAAGCCAATCAATTCTTGGCTTTGCGATAGGCGTTGCTTCGGGAAGTTCTCTAAGAGTAGCAGGGGCTACAGTTTTTAGTGAATGTTTATTTTTCATTTTAAATTTATAATTTTATACCACAAAGATAAGACTTATTTTATTTTTGTGGTATAAAATTTTATATTTTTAAAACTTAAAATTGTACGTCACCGAAGGCAAAGCGGGGAAAAGGGTGATTGATTTTGGGCGAACAGCACCTGTTGGAAAGCCTGTTTTATCGTCGGTCACAACATCGATGGTGAGAAAATAGGTGTTTAGACGGTTGTAAGCGTTGTAAACAGAGAACGTAAGGTCTGATTCGCCCCATTTTGGTTTGAATTTCCAAACAAGACCTAAATCTAAGCGGTGATAGTCGGGCTGACGATAGTTGCTACGCTCGCCGTAAAGAGGTACTACGAGTGGTTTGCCGCGAATAGGGTCGATGAAAACGGACACGCTCGTAGGCAATGTGACGGCTTGCCCGGAGTTATACACCCACGCTGCCGACAAACTTAAACGCTTATTGAGCGCGTACATGGCTACGACGGAAACATCGTGCCGACGGTCGTTTTTAGGGAAGAAGGGTTGCGCGTTATTGATGTCGGGCGAGTCGAATTGGCGGTAAGTCCAAGCGAGGGTGTAGCTAATCCAGCCCGTTAGTTTGCCTTTTGTTTTTTCTAAATAACACTCCGAACCATAACTCCAGCCCTTGCCAAACACGAAAGCAGTATCTACTTGGCTATTGCCAAAGAGCGACGAGCCTTGTTTGAAATCCGACTGATTGCCTAATTTTTTATAATAATATTCATTCGTGAAAATGAATTGGTCGCTTAATTTCCACGCGAAACCTGCGGCTACTTGGTCGGCAAATTGCGGCAAAATCTTGTCGTTGGCAGGATACCAAACATCGGTTGGCAACAAGGCGGCCGCGCTATTTAGCAAGTGAATATATTGCGCAGTACGCGCATAATTGACTTTCAAGCTGAAATTATCACTAAACGCATACCGCAAGTTTAAGCGCGGTTCCACGTTGGCATACCATTTTTGGCGGCTTTCCCAACTGCTGATACGCAAGCCGCCCGATACGCGAAAGGCTTTGCTAAAATCATATTCAGCATTAGCGAAACTTGCTAAATCGTTGGCATACAGTTCGTTATCTATGTGTATTTCGGTATTGGCAATAGCCCCTTTTGCACTAAAATCAATACTACCCTGCCCGAACTTATGATTTGTGTATTGCAGCCCTGCCTTGAGGGTAAGCGCAGAATCGGGCGCGTAAATAAAGGTGCTTGTCACGCCATAATCCTCTAATTTTGCGCCGATGCCGCCGCTTATGCTCAACTGCGGGTTGCCAAAACTTAAACCATAAGTATAGCCTACGCGCGAAACTTGCGTATTCAAACTCTTCGTCGGCGAGAACTGATGCAGCCATCGAAGCCCTGCCGAGTTATTGCCCCATTTGATAGAGAACTGTCGGGTCGGCTGGTCAAAGGTCACATCATCATTGCCCCAAAAGCCAAATAGAGCAAGTGTATTCTTTTTATCAAGCTGATAATCTGCTTTTAGGTTAAAATCTTGGAAATAATAAAGCGGTATTTTGGTAAACTCCTTATCGTTTTCATTCAATTTATTAATAGTAGGTATGAATACATCTACATAGGTGCGCCGAGCGGCAACTAAAATACTCGATTTGCCTTTTACCAACGGCCCTTTTGCCGAAAGGCGCGAAGCTATCAAGCCGACACCGCCTGCAAACTGCCACTTATCGCGGTTGCCATCGGCTCCATTTACGTCGATAACCGACGATAATTTGCCCCCAAATTGGGCAGGATAGCCCCCTTTATAAAGTGTTACGCCGTCGATAGCATCGCCGTTGAAAGTGCTGAAAAAGCCGAACAAGTGTGAGGGATTATAAAGCGGCATATTTTCTAATAAGAAAAGGTTTTGGTCGCTACTGCCTCCGCGCACAAAAAGCCCCGAACTTCCTTCGCCACCCGACACAATGCCTGGTTTTAATTGCAGCGTTTTTAAGACATCAACCTCGCCCATCAATACAGGTAATTGTTTCAATTGTTGAGCCGAAATAACCTCTGACGACATTTGCGCACTGCGCACCTGTTCGGTCAAGTTGCGTCCATTCACTATAACCGTTTCTAAATCAGTGCCTTCGCTGCTCAATTCAATATTGAGCGTGATAGGGTTATCGCTTGCAATAATTTCTTTTTCAGCTAAATTATACCCAATAAACGAGCTATTTATTTTCAATTTAGCCCCTTTTACTCCTTTATAAACAAGTGTATATTTTCCTGTTTCGTTGCTTGCTGCGGCAAAACTACTGCCAACTATCGATACTGTTGCACCTATCAACGGTTCTTTTGTCTTGGCATCGCTAATCATGCCCGTCACGCTCATTTGCGCCAAGCATAAAATTGGTAAAGTAATTAAAAGAGTGGCTAATGCTGTTTTAAACATTTCTTATATAAAATTAAGGCTGATGATGTGTTGAATTATTGTAACTGCTTCGGTTGTTGGTGGTTTAAAATGCAGAAAGGTTTTTTTAAACGCAGAGTTTCGCAGAGTTTTTGCAGAGTTTTTGCAGAGTTTTGCATAGTTTTTGCAGAGTTTTTGCATAGTTTCCGCAGAGCTTCCGCAGAATTTTCGCAGAGCTTCCGCAGAATTTCGGCAGAGCTTCGGCAGAGCGTGGGTTTAAAAGTGGCTGCAAGAGTTATTTAAACTTCGTTTAAACAGCAGCCCTAAACAATTACGAATTATTTTATGTATTTAATCCCTATCTGATTCCTAACGCTTAAAAAGACTTAGTTTAAACAATGTGACAGCGTTAAAAGTTGTCATTTGGGTATAAGGAATTATCGCAATAATAAGAAGTCGCCGACTCGCGTTTCTGTTATACTGTCAGGGTATTTTACTATTACTTTATAAACATAGGTATCGATAGGCTGTGGCACGTCCTCTTTTTTACCGTCCCAAGGCTTGCT
>JBEEMU010000203.1:0-2635 GCA_041192485.1 Bacteroidota bacterium
TGTATTTTACATTCTCAAATCGGCAGCTGTTTCCCACCGCTCATCAACGCTAAACTGCTCGTGGCGGTAGCCTTTCACGCCCTTGTAATACGACATAATGACAGGCATATCGACCGCAATATCGCCCGTCGGCTGGAAAACGCCCACAATACGCGCTTCTTTCCGACCATAATCGAAGCAGGCTATCACTATCGGAACATTCGCGCCGACGGCAATATGATAAAAGCCTAATTTCCATTGTTTTACCAATTTGCGCGTTCCTTCGGGCGCAATACCGAAAGCCATGTTTTCGCGCTCTTGAAAGGCTTCGATGACTGTTTCTACGATGCTATCCGTTTTCTCGCCCTTAGCTTTGCGGTAGCGATTGTCGGGAATACCGCCAAGCCAGCGGAAAAACCACCCATAAGGCCAGTAAAATAACGATTCTTTGCCCACAAACATCGGAACTATTCCCTCTATTTTTAACCAACCTAACGCAACAATAAAATCGCGGTTGGCCGTGTGCGGTGCAGCTATTAAAACAAACTTTTTTAGTCTGTGCGGCAATTCACCCGCTACTTTTATACCCATTATTTTTAATATAAAACTTGCGGTATAACGGGCAATGATAACGAAATAAGAATTCATGACTAATTATCTTAACATTTATTATTTAACAATCAAAACTGCTTTTTGCGATTCGCTGCTTTGCACCAATTTTGAAATATGGATTAAATCTTGATAGCTTTTGGCAGGGAAGGCTCCTCTCTTTAGTTTTAAAATACTATTTACGATGATTTGTTGCCCTTTTTGCGTATAAGTAATAGAAAAATCGGCGAAATCATGAGTTTCCGTTTGATTTTTAGGCAAGGCTTCTATTGCATAAGTTTCTGGAATATTGAAAATGAATTGATTAACATATTCATACTCAATAGTATAAGGATAAGTGCTGCTTTCATAAGACAATATTTTTACTCTATCCTCATCAATAAGCGTTAAACTACTTGTGGACATAGCCATATCTATCAAATCGCTTTTATGAAATGTTTTGACAATCTTACCTTTTTCATTGTAAATAACAGCTTTAAAACTACTGACAAATTTCATTTTATTGGTATGAATATAAATTTGTGCAAAATTGTCGCCTTTTTTATTCAAAATAGTCATTTCTTTTTGGCAATTTTCTACCACTTTATCGATATTTTGTATCTTTATTACAGTGTTGTCATAACGTACAACGCTATGTGCTTTTATTAATAAAAGCGGATTGATATAACTAATATCAAATGGGTTTTCACCTGCGAAAAGAGCTGTATTTATCCAAAAAAAGAGTAAAATAGCCCAATTGTTTTTTAAATTCATTTTAAATAATTATTTTATTTTTAATACAATTTGCTCACTTTGCTTCGCAATAACCACATTATACCATTCTCGAAGGTCTAAATAGGTAGATTGTTTAAAAGTATGTTGTGAAATAGCAATTTTACTCGACAATTCTATTTGATTTGGTTTCGATGCAAAATTAATACTTGCTTTTGCACTATTATCAGCTAACACTAATGTTGTATTTTTAGGCAATTCATCAACAATGTAACCTTCTGGAATATCAATTTTCACCGAAATATCTGTGTTGAAAATATATTTATAATGAATTGGAGTTCTGCGCGTTTCTGCTTTAAACGGGTTTTCTGTAATATTATCGTAAAAAATAGGATTTAAATAAATAATTTTATCGGTAACTTGTGTTTTTCCTTCAATTTTTATTTCAGCTTCAATATTTATAGGCTTTGAAAGCGTGTCTAAATTTGTTATTTTAAATGATTTAATCGTCAAACCTTTATGCTTTTTCAGCCAGTATTGTTTGATGTCATCGGGTTTCATATCTGCAAGAGCTTCGCGCAAAAGCATCGCTTCAGTGTTCGTGTAACGCGCCTTATAAACACCCTCCAAAGAGCCGTCAGCCGCTAATTTCATTTCATAACGGTGCATTTGTGCCGCCGATTTATCGGGCATTAACGAAAGCCATTCAAACGTTTTTTTATCTTTTACACAAAACCCCTTTTCATTAAAACAATATGTCGGCAATTGACCGATGCTACTCATTGCTGCCGCTGCGTCTAATAAATGGCTCTTACCTTCATATTCTGCATTGACAATCACATAATTAAAATCATTCAAACAAGTAGTTGCAAAATTTTGGCGATAAGATTGGTGGGGCGACAAATAAGAAGCTATGTCAAAAGTTATTTTCGAAAGATAGTTCTTAAGGCTATTCGTATGCTCATATTCGCGCAAAGCTGGAATATTTTGCACTGCATAATGCCGTTTTGCTGCTTTATAAACAGGGTCGGTTCCATCGCGAGCAGGCAAAAAAGGTGCTGGAACAGTCACTTCTTCTGCTGTGTTAATAACAAGTGATTCATAGCCTTGCAATAAAACATTATATTCCCAATAACTTGGTATCGTAAGTTCTATTTCACTCCATAAAACAGGATATTCTATTTGTTGAAAATACCAATCGGGCAATGATCCTGTGCGTCCAGTTGTTTTATAATATTCAAATTCAATAATACTTCCAACTTCAACATTCTATTAATAAAAAGCAAGGTATCCTTAGTTCTTGCAAAGGTAAGGCATTTTTTTTAAGATAATTATT
>JBEEMU010000204.1:0-2663 GCA_041192485.1 Bacteroidota bacterium
AGCACTATTTACGCAAACAATAAACGTTTTGTGGTTGCCGATTCGCACCTGTCTAATGTGCCGCCGCCGCCCGAAACCAAGAAAGAGCAGAAAAAAGTAATTCCGCCGCCGCCTAAAAAAACAGTCGAAGTGCCGCCGCCGCAAGTAGAAACCAAGCGTTTCGTGCAATTTGTGGTGAAAATAGACGAAAAAGTGACGGAAATGCCGCCGAAAATCGCCGATTTTGAAAACAAAGCCATTGGTACAGAAACAAAGGCAGGTATAAAAGGAGAAAATGCTGCGCCGACAGCCGCTAATGGGCAAAAAGCAGTTGCGCCGCCGCCAATTATACCCGAAGAAAAACCAAAGCCTGACACCGAAGCACCGCAGATTTGGGTAGAAAAACGCCCCGAATTCCCAGGCGGCGAGCGAGCTTTATTGCAATATTTAGCCGATAATATTCACTATCCTGCGATGGCACGCGAGTCGGGCATCGAAGGCAACGTCTTTATTCAGTTTGTCGTGGAACGCAACGGTTCTATTTCGAGCGTTAAAATCCTACGCGGCATCGGCGGCGGCTGCGACGACGAAGCCGCACGAGTCGTCCTCTCGCTCCCACGCTTCTCGCCTGGTATTCAAAATGGGCAGCCCGTTCGCGTTTTGTACAATTTGCCCGTGATGTTTCGATTGGACAAAAATTGATAGTTTGGCCTAATATACTATTAATCAATTTTTTAGTAAAAAAAAAGTGCCTCTTTCTATCGGAAAGAGGCACTTAGGAACGTGTAAATGATAACTTGGACAGGTTTTGCGAAGGATTTTGGCACGAAGTAAGGCAAATTTTGAGTTCAACGCAGCGCGTTGTACGAAAAATTTAACATGAACAAAATAAAACGTGCTACGCACACGAGTAAAACTAACCAAGCTATCTTTTACCCATTCCTTACTGCCGCAGCGACAATTACTTGTGCTGCGGTTTGAAAATTAAAGCTGCGACACCTGTGTCGCAGTTTGAAAATTTGCGGCGCTTGTGTCGTAGTGCCAGCAGTCCTATTCAGCAATTCCAACGCGCAAAAGATTGGTTTTTTGCTTCGCATCGAGCGGCATTGCGCCTGTATTTACAATAACATCGCCTGTTTTAATGATGCCTTTTTCTTTCAAAATAGCATGAACTTCGTGAATTGTTTTATTCGTTGAGAGCGTTTCCGCAAATTGGCGATACCAAAACGGGCGCACTCCCCAGACTAAATTCAGCATCGAGAGGGCGTGGCGTTTATCCGAAAAAATGTAAATATTGGCTTTCGGACGGTAAGACGACACTTGGAAAGCGGTGTAACCCGATACGGTAAAACCAATAATAGCATCGGAGTTTACCTCGCGAGCTATCGTGTGCGCATTATGGCAAACCACGTCGGATACAAATTCCGACGAGCTGGCATCGGGTTTATGTTGTTTGTTATATACCAAATCGCTTGTTTCGGCTTGACCGATAATGCGGCGCATCACGCTTACGACCAAAGCAGGATGGTCGCCCGAAGCAGTTTCGCCCGAAAGCATCACGGCATCTGCGCCATCGAAAACGGCATTTGCTACGTCGGTTGTTTCGGCGCGAGTAGGCATCGGATTTTTAATCATGCTTTCCATCATTTGCGTTGCCACGATGACAGGGCGAGCGTATTTATTGCATAAATTGACAATCAATTTTTGCACGAGTGGTACTTCTTCAATCGGCATTTCAACCCCCAAATCGCCGCGAGCTACCATGACCGCATCGGTGCGTTTCACGATTTCTTCTATACAATCTACGGCCTCGGGTTTCTCAATTTTCGCAATGATTTTTGCCTCATGCTGCGCTCGCACGATGCGAGTGCGTAGGTCGTCGATGTCTTCGGGGCGGCGCACAAATGAAAGGGCTATCCAGTGAACATCGTAGTCTAAGGTCATCAAAAAATCGAGGTCGGCAATATCTTTTTCGGTTAAAGACGGTTGCGAAACTTGCGTATTAGGAAGGTTTACGCCTTTTTTCGATTTTAATACGGTACCAAATTTCACGACTAATTGCACGGTGTCCACGCCATTCGTTTCCACAACCTCGAGCTGCACATTGCCGTCGTCCACTAATACGGCTTCGCCTGGCTTCACATCTTGCGCAAAATATTCGTAGCTCATATAAATGTGTTGGGCGTTGCCCAAGCACTCGTGCTGCACAAATGTCAAGATGTCGCCTTCTTTAATAGCAAGACCATTCGGGTCTTCCATAACTCCTACGCGCAATTTCGGCCCCTGCAAATCGGCAAGAATACCCAAATACAAATCGCGGCTTTTATTGATGGCGTGAATGTGTTGAATAACAGATAAGTGCTGCTCATGAGTGCCATGCGAGAAGTTTAGGCGAAAAACATCAACGCCTGCATCTACTAATTCCTCGAGCTTTTCTCGGGTATTGCAACTCGGTCCTACGGTTGCAACGATTTTGGTTTTCTGAAAGTGCATAAAGATATAGCAAGGTTAAATGTAGCGGGTATTCAGTATACTATCGCCTACAAATTTCGTTGCAAAATTACGACTAAAAACCAAATATTATACTTTTTATTTATTTTTTGACAAAAAACCTATTTTTGCTTTCCAAAAAAAGAATATTGACCGATGAACATTCCATTTTAAAATTGTCATAAATAAGAAAT
>JBEEMU010000205.1:0-5460 GCA_041192485.1 Bacteroidota bacterium
AACATTTGTAGGAAAGCGCGTCAAGGTGCATCGCACCGTAATATTTGTAGGAAAGCGCGTCAAGGTGCATCGCACCGTAACATTTGTAGGAAAGCGCGTCAAGGTGCATCGCACCGCAATATTTGTAGTAGAAAGGAAAGGAAAATATGAACTACAAAGACCACGCCGCGCTGCGGCTACCTACTATCCCTTGAAATATTAGACTCAAAAAGTACGTTTAACCAACTACCCGATAGTTCCGTTATTTTATTTTAACGCTCAAAAAATAGCTATGAAAGACCTAATTATAGATGAAAATGCAGGAAAATACACAAAAACCTTTCTTGTACCTTTCAAAATTTGCATTTCTGCCGAAACTGCGGAAAATATGGCGGCATTGCTCCGCGAAAACAATGTAGCCTGTCGTATAGAGTATCCAAACACGCACTTCAGTCCTGTCAATTATGGCGATGCAAGTACGGGCGTTTACCGACTTATGTTGGCAAATGAATCCGATTTTTTACGCGCAGAAAACGCTTTGCTCACTATAAAAGAGGCGGAAATTGCAGCATTACCAGCCGATTATTATTTATTAAAATTCAGCGACGAACAACTCTATCAAGTCTTGATAGAAAGCGATGACTGGGGCGAGTTTGACCAAGCGTTAGCCGCCACTTTATTAGAAAAACGGGACGTAGCAATAGATGCCGATAAAATAAGCACCGCAAAAGCAGCTCGAAAAAACGCGATGCAACAAGACCGAATCTCTAAGGCTACCTTAGCCTTAGGCTTTCTGCTCGCCTTGATGGGCAATCCCATTTCGCTTGCGATGATGATAGCCTATTCGGTTAGCAAGAAAAAAACAGGCAATGGCGTGTCATTCTATCGATACGATGATTTTACGCGCACTACCGTGCTTTGGATTGGCGTAGTTTGGCTAATTATGGTTTTTGTCATCTATTTTATTATGTATAAATAATTTAAAAAATACTTAAAAATGTCAGAAATAATCACCACGGCGAATGCGCCGAAAGCAGTAGGTGCGTATCCACACGCCCGACGGGTCGGTAACTTGCTTTTTTTATCGGGCATCGGCCCGCGCAATGCCGCCGACGACAGTATTCCCGGTTTGCAAATAAGCAAAGGCGGCAATTTCATCGACTTCGATTTTGAAGCGCAATGCCATTCCGTTTTCCAAAATGTACGCGCCGTTTTGGAAGCGAGCGGCGCAAAATGGGAGGACTTGGTTGATGTAACCGTCTTCTTAGTCGATATGAAGCGCGATTTTCACACCTATAACCGCATTTACGCCGAATATTTCACCGCCGCGCAGCCCTGCCGAACAACTATCGGCATCAACGCCTTGCCAACGCCTATCGCCATCGAACTCAAATGTATCGCTGTTATTTCTTAGGAACGTGTAAAAGGGAATATATCAAAATATCAAATCTAAAAATCTAAAAAAAAATGTCTTTCCGCAAAGAAAAAGATAGTTTTGGGTACATCGATGTCCCCTCCGACCGCTATTGGGCTGCACAAACGCAACGCTCGCTCACCAACTTCAAAATCGGGGACGAGCGCATGAAAATGCCACACGAAATAATTTGGGCATTTGCTGTACTCAAAAAAGCGGCTGCCTTAGCGAACCGCGATTGCGGCGTACTGTCCGACGCGAAATGCGCCATCATTGCCGAAGCCTGCGACGAAATCATGGCAGGCTCGTGGAACAACGAGTTCCCGCTTGTCGTGTGGCAAACGGGGAGCGGCACGCAAAGCAATATGAATGTGAACGAAGTTATTTCGAATATTGCGCACGTCAAAATGGGCGGCAAACTTGCCGATGAAAAAAAGCATATTCACCCGAACGACGATGTAAACAAGTCGCAGTCGTCAAACGACACCTTCCCCACGGCGATGCACATTGCAGCCTATAAAATGTTGGTAGAAACCACCTTGCCAGGCATCAAAACGCTGCGCGATACGCTTGACGCAAAAAGCAAGTATATGAGCGATGTGATAAAAATTGGCCGCACCCACTTCATGGACGCTACGCCGCTCACGCTTGGGCAAGAGTTTTCGGGCTATGTGGCACAACTTGACCACGCACAACGCGCCATTCGCAACACGCTGCCACATCTGACCGAACTCGCACTCGGCGGCTCGGCGGTTGGTACGGGCTTGAATACGCCGAATGGTTACGATGTAAAAGTAGCCGCGCATATTGCCGAAATTGCAGGACTGCCTTTCATCACCGCTCCCAATAAATTTGAATCGCTTGCGGCGCATGACGGCATCGTAGAATCGCACGGCGCACTAAAAACAGCGGCAGTTTCTTTGATGAAAATAGGCAATGACATTCGGATGCTTTCATCGGGGCCACGCAGCGGTATCGGCGAAATAGTCATTCCAGAAAACGAGCCAGGTTCCTCCATTATGCCGGGCAAAGTAAACCCCACGCAGTCGGAAGCCCTAACGATGGTTTGCGCACAGGTTTGCGGCAACGATGTAGCTATCAATATTGGCGGAATGAATGGGCATTTTGAATTAAACGTCTTCAAACCCGTGATGATTTACAATTTCTTGATTTCGGCGCGTCTAATTGGCGATGCCTGTGTGTCTTTCAATGACAATTGTGCGGTCGGCATCGAGCCAAATCGCCCTGTTATTCAACGTCATTTGGAAAACTCGCTGATGCTCGTCACTGCTTTAAACACGCATATTGGCTACGATAATGCCGCA
Organism: Bacteroidota bacterium; assembly: GCA_041192485.1. Lineage (GTDB taxonomy): Bacteria > Bacteroidota > Bacteroidia > Chitinophagales > Saprospiraceae > JBEEMU01. Next base: position 2,719 of record JBEEMU010000205.1, read on the forward strand.
AAAATAGCGAAAACAGCTCATCAAGAAGGCACGTCATTGCGCGAAGCCGCTATAAAATTAGGCTTGCTTACGTCCGAACAATTTGACGAATGGGTAAAACCAGAAGATATGATTGGCAGTTTAAAATAGTCGCCAACTTTTAAATCGGCAATATCGCTTAGTTGATTGTACTTTACGGCAGTTTTATTGATAGTAAACTTTACATCTTCGCATACAACAACAGGGAGAAGAAGTGATAGTAGTATGCCTCTTTCTTTTTTCTTAGTTGCAAATACGGATAGCAGCGATGGATTGATAGAAGTAACTAAATTGGTGCTTTAAATAAATAATGTATGTTATCTATGAAGCCAATGTCGAAGGTATTGTCTATTAAATAATCAATTATAACAAAACATAATAAAAAGCGACTACTACCTGTGGAAGGGAATAGTCGCTTTTTTTGTGTCGTATTTTCAATACTAACTGCCCTAATGACTCGGCATATACGTTTTTAACACCTACATCTTATGTGTTTCTTAGGTGCCTTATGTAGTTCAAAATCAACTTATGCGGTTCAAAAACCAGCTAAAAAAGGTAAAATCAGTAGGAGGAGATTCAAAAAACTAGCCCCACTTCGCCAATTCGCCGCCTTTTTGAAATAATTTATCCACTTTTGCGGCTACTTTTGGGTCAGGGATAAGTTCGGGGGCGTGATGCGGTTTTATGCGAGCATCTATGACTAAGGGTCCTTTGCAGCCCCAGTGCTTGTGTGTTGTGGTGGCGAATACGCCGTAAGTGTCGTGTGAAGGGTTCGAGCGCGTAAACGTCACCCAGAGGAAGTTATTTAAATTCGCTGCAGTAAATTCGCTGTCGTCGCAAAGGACAATCAAGGGAATGCCGTTTTTATTAAATGATTGATTTTCAAGTGTTTGAATAAAATGGATGGCTTGTTTATAACCTGTTTCTATTGCTTCTACTTTCGGTGCGCTAATGGCCAATATGCCTGCAAGGGCAAATCGCGGCGTGTGGAAGCCTATCGGCAATTGCAGGTTTTCGGGTAAAATAGTGTCTAATTCGCGTTTTTTATCGCCGCAACAAGCCGCAATCAATTTGGAGCCACTGTTCCAACCGTCGCCCGAATAGTCTAAGGTGTCGATGGTCGTATTTGTTTGAAAATGCAAGTCGCGTTGCCAGTCGACGCGCTCTAAAAAATGCTTGAAATACGGGGCTATATCGTGAGCGTTTAGGTTCGGCGCGTCTTGTTCGGTGGCGGCAATGAAAAGATATTTTGCCAAGGAGGTTTGTCCACTGCCGATAATTCGATTGGCAATCGTCAATATTTCTTCTGGTTTTCGCGGTCGGAAGGGCATATACCGCTCCGAGCCTACTGCTAAAAGCAGCGGGTGAACGCCTGCCGCATCAACGGCGTGAATATCGACTAAACCGGGAAACTCTCCGGGCGTGAGTTCTTTCACGAGTTCGTGTATCAACCAGCCAAACTGCGAATCCTCGGCGGGTGGGCGGCCAACAACCGAAAAATGCCAAATCGCGTCTTTCCGATGATGCACTTTATGCACTTTCATCACAGGGAAATCGTGCGTTAAAGAGTAGTAGCCGATATGGTCGCCGAATGGGCCTTCGGGTTTTTTTACATTTTTTAAAATGTCGCCTGTTATCACAAAATCGGCATCGCCACTTAAAACATAGCCGTCTTTTTTTACATACCGAAATGCCCTGCCGCCAAGCATTCCCGCAAAGGTGAGTTCGCTCAAGCCTTCGGGCAACGGCATGATTGCAGCAAACGCATGGCTTGGCAAACCGCCCACAAAAATACTGCATCGAAACGCTTCGTTCAGCTGATTGTATTTGGTGTGATGAACGCCAATTCCGCGATGTAGTTGGTAGTGCAAGCCTATTTCTTCGTTCGGAATATATTGATTACCAGATAGTTGTATCCGATACATTCCTACATTGCTATTCATTACGCCGCGGTTATCTGGGTCTTCGGTATAAACTTGCGGCATTGTGACAAATGCGCCGCCGTCCATTGGCCACGATTTTAGTTGTGGCAATTGGCTGATGCTTGTTTCTTGGTATAAGATAGGCGAGCCAAATCGCTGCTGACGCGGCAAGGCTTGCAGTGCCGTAAACGGCGACCCTAAATAGCGCATCGGGTTTTTCAAGGCGCGAATGGGGTCGGCTTTTAGCTCAATGACTCGTTTTATGGCTTCTAAGGTGTCGCGAAATAAGTATTGCGTTCGGGCTACCGTTCCATAAATATTCGACATTGCCCGAAAGGGCGAACCAGTTACATTTTCAAAAAGTAAGGCTGGTCCTTGCTGTTCAAAAATGCGGCGATGCACTTCGGCTATCTCTAAATTGGGGTCGAGAAGCATTTTTATACGCAGTAAATCGCGATTTTTTTCGAGGTCATTCGCTACATCTTGCAGGGAAGTGTGTATCATTTTCAGAACTGTTTAGGTTTAGGAAACACGGATTTGGCAGATTTGTTGGACAAAAAACCCGTGTTTCCTAAACGATAGAGGCAGAGGGCGCAAGATGCAGCTATTTCAGTTAAGGTTTAAAAAAACACCTAAAACTTCGCATCAAAACGCAAGGTAAAGTTGCGCGGCGACTCCATCAGAGCTGGGCGATACAGATACTCTTCGTTGAAAATATTTTTGCATAAGAAAGAAAGGCGAATATGGTCGTTCGGAGTCCAAGCAATGCGAGCGTCGATGATATGAGTACAGCCTCCGAGAT
>JBEEMU010000206.1:0-5404 GCA_041192485.1 Bacteroidota bacterium
GCTTTCTTGTTAACGTGTGGAGACCGCAACACCGTGAAAATCTTTTTCTCGGTTGGCAGCGGAATCGGACCAGCAACAACAGCACCGCTGTTTTTGACGGTCTTTACGATTTTCTCCGTCGATTTGTCCACTAATGCGTGGTCATAAGATCGAAGTTTGATACGAATTTTTTGATTCATTACCTTGTTAAAATTATAAAAATATTAATTATTTTACACGCAAAAAGCCCTATAAAGGGCATCATTTAAGTAAATATAAAACTTTTTTTTGTGTTGTATTTTTTTAAAAATATAACAGCAAAAAGAGTTTTTTATATTAGTAGTTTGAACCTTTAAAGGCGATGCACAAACTTATATTAAGTATTTATTATTTAGCTTAAGCATTTTATGTAATCGTAAATGATTGGCTAATTGTGCTTGTACAAGTCTATCATTTTGATTACCTGCCTGAGTAAATAAATTATCTAAGCGCGATTGATATGCTACAATTTCTCGATTCATAACTTATTATCTTTGCTTGAATAGATTATTGATATAGATAATTCGCTGTTGAAACTAAAAATAGCCGTTAGCCACTCCCCTATTGAGGAATGACTAACGGCGTAGTATATATTAACGTTTCGCTTTTGCGATTACTTCTTCTGAAATATTGCGTGGTACTTGTTGGAAGTGCGAAAATTCCATAGAACTCGAGGCACGTCCTTGTGTATTTGTACGCAAATCGGTGATATAACCAAACATTTCTGACAATGGTACGTCGGCTTTGATAATAAGGCCATTACCGCGTGAATCTTGTCCTTTTACAAGGGCGCGGCGGCGGTTAAGGTCGCCGATGATGGTTCCCATATAGTCTTCGGGCGTGGTTACTTCGAGTTTCATGATTGGCTCCATGATAACAGGATTTGCTTTTGGCGCAGCTTCGCGGAAGCCGTCTTTTGCGCAAAGTTCGAAGGCTTGTGGTTTCGAGTCGACCGAGTGCATCGAGCCGAAGAATACACGCACTTTCATGCTGTCGATGTTATAACCTGCGAGAACGCCGTTATTCATCATTTCGTTGAAGCCTTTATTGATTGGGCCTTGGTAGGCGCGGTCGATGACACCGCCTACGATATCCCAAACGAATTGCAATTTGGTTTTGCCCGATTTGAAGTCGTCACTTTCCAAGAATTCTTCGTCGGCAGGGCCTATTTCAAATTCCATGTCGGCGAATAAACCTGAACCACCCGATTGTTTTTTCAATTTTTCGCGGTGCGAATAGGTTGTTGTCAAAGCCTCTTTGTAGTTTACCATTGGTGCGCCTTGATTACACTCTACGCCAAATTCGCGACGTAAACGGTCGACGATGATTTCTAAGTGTAATTCGCCCATTCCGCTAATAACGGTTTGTGAGGTATCGTTATCAAAACGGACACGGAAAGTAGGGTCTTCCTCTGCCAATTTCGCTAAAGCTAAAGACAATTTGTCGGAGTCTTTTTGCGTTTTCGGCTCTATTGCCAAACCAATTACTGGTTCGGGGAAGTTCATGCTTTCCAAGATGATTTGGTTATTTTCATCGCATAAGGTATCGCCTGTACGAATATCTTTGAACCCTACAACTGCTGCAATGTCACCCGCCTCTACTGCTGGAATTTCGGCGCGTTTGTTGGCGTGCATTTGATAGATACGTGAAATACGTTCTTTTTTATCGGAGCGCGTATTGTGTACATACGAACCGCCTTCGAGTTTGCCCGAATAAACGCGGATAAACGCTAAACGCCCGACGAATGGGTCGGTTGCAATTTTGAACGCTAAGGCTGCGAATGGCTCTTTCACGTCTGGTCGGCGCAAAAGTGGCTCGTCGTTTTTGGGGTTGATGCCAGCAATACCTTCTTTGTCCATTGGCGAAGGCATTAGCTCGATAACGGCATCGAGCATGGCTTGAACGCCTTTGTTTTTGAAGGCTGTACCGCAATACATCGGGATTACTTTCATGTCGATGACTGCTTGACGCAATGCTTTCATGATTTCGTCACCCGTGATGGAGTCTGGGTCATCAAAGAATTTTTCCATGATGGCTTCGTCGTATTCGGCGGCAGCTTCCAATACTTTTTCGCGGTATTCGGCAACGGTTTCAAGCAAATCTTCGGGGATTGGAATTTCGGTAAAGGTCATGCCTCTATCTGCTTCATTCCAAACGATGGCTTTATTTGTGACCAAATCCACCACGCCTTTGAATGTTTCTTCTGCCCCGATAGGGATTTGCATCGGCAAGGCATTGCTGCCCAACATTTCTTTGACCTGTTTTACCACGTTCAAAAAGTCGGCACCAGAGCGGTCCATTTTGTTTACAAAGCCTAAACGCGGCACTTTATAGTTGTCCGCCAGACGCCAGTTGGTTTCCGATTGCGGTTGAACGCCGCCTACTGCGCAAAATAAGAAGACCAAGCCATCGAGTACGCGAAGCGAGCGATTCACCTCTACGGTAAAATCAACGTGTCCGGGTGTATCGATGATATTGATAGTATATTCTTGGTCACGCCATTTCCAGTGTGTGTGCGTAGCGGCCGAGGTAATGGTGATACCGCGTTCTTGCTCTTGTTCCATCCAGTCCATCGTTGCGCCGCCCTCGTGAACTTCGCCGATTTTGTGGTTGATACCCGTATAGTATAATACACGTTCGGTGGTGGTTGTTTTGCCTGCATCGATGTGTGCGGCGATTCCGATATTCCGTGTGAATCTTAAATCTCTTGCCATGACGTTTGTCATTGAACCTCTTGTATTTTTTAGTTAAAATACTATAAGAGTTTAATTTTTTGTTGAAAATTATGAAAAAAGATAATAATTAGTTGATGAAAATTAGCACAAGGCAATTTAAATATCAAGCTAAAAACTAATGTTACTTTTGTCGGCGCACTTGCTAACGTTTACTTATCGATAGTGGGCAAAGGCTCTGTTTGCTTCTGCCATACGGTGCGTATCTTCTTTACGTTTTACTGCTGCGCCCTCGCCTTTTGCTGCTGCAAGTACTTCAGAGGCCAATTTATTGGCCATTCCTTTACCAGAGCGTTTGCGTGCGAACGAAATCATCCAGCGAATGCCCATAAATATTTTACGGTCGGTTGGAATTTCGGTTGGGATTTGGAAAGTTGCACCACCGATACGGCGGGAACGAACCTCTATTTGTGGCATCACGTTTTGCAAGGCTTTTTTCCAAGTTTCGTGTGCATTTTTCTCTTCTGCACGCTCTTGCACGATGTCCATTGCAGCATAGAATACTGCGAATGCGGTCGATTTTTTACCGTCCCACATCAAATTATTAACAAAACGGGTTACCATTGCGTCATTGTAGCGCGGATCTGGTAAACATACCCGTTTTTTCGGTTTATGCTTTCTCATTTGAAATTTAAAAAATTGAGAGATTAAGAAATTTAGTATAAAATAATTTCGCGAAATATTTTAATACTACTTAATGCTCGTGATTGATGATTTTTTTGATTATACAGATGGGTGGTCTTCTATTCGGCTCTGTTCATCGGCAGATAGCCTACTGCGACCGTTTTTGAATTACGACATTGGCTTTAAAGCCTGCCTTATTTCTTTTTAGCTCCGCCTTTTACTGGCGCTGCTGCTGCTTTTTTCTTAGTACCGTAGCGTGAACGCGACTGTTTACGTCCGTTTACACCTGCTGTATCTAAGGCACCGCGCACGATAGTATAGCGTACACCTGGTAAATCCTTTACACGACCTCCGCGCACCAAGACGATAGAGTGTTCTTGTAAGTTGTGACCTTCCCCTGGAATATAGGCGATAATTTCAAAACCGGTAGTTAAACGAACTTTGGCTACTTTACGAAGTGCCGAGTTCGGTTTTTTAGGCGTAGTTGTGTACACACGAGTACACACGCCACGACGTTGTGGGCAGGATTTGAGCGCACGCGACTTGCTCTTTTCCTCAATCACCTCCCGTCCTTTACGAACCAATTGGCTGATAGTTGGCATTTTGTGATGCTTTTTTGACTTTTTTCATTTTTATAAAAAGGTTTCCTTTCTAAAAAACGATACGAAGTCTATTATTATAAATGATATTATGCGTATAAGTGATTGATTTTGAGTAAAATACGCTTCAACAAAAGCATACTCGCACCAATTCGGCTGCAAAGATACGGCGATTCTTTTGATTATTTGATTATTTTCGATTTTTTTTTGTCATTTTTTATTTTAACTATTTTGGAAGTGATAGTAAGCTAACGGATTAGCTAAACGGAGCAGGCGGTATTATACCTAAAGACCCGTGTTTGTACAGCACCCGCGGCAAAAATAGAAGGCACAAGCATCGCTCTTACCGAGCGCGGCATCGCAAATCAACTTGTTTTAGACGAACAACAAATATTACATAACATCAATGCCATGCAAACCGAAAACCAACTAAAATCCTCCCTTATTTTAGCAAAGTCTTTGTCTAACGATAAACAAACCGCCTACACCCGCCTCAATTTCATAGTAGAAATGGAAACAGGTACAGGCAAAACTTACCCCTTTTTTGCGCAGTATTTAAGGAAGAACCTAAAGGCACACTGAACAAGGGCTTAATACGCAATGTAGAGCAAATGAAATTAGATTGTGGCGAAAAACACTTTGCCCTGTTTAAAAATATAGGCGTAGAATACAGAAAAGTCACAAATATCAAAGATTTGTATTGAAATATAGCTATAAAGCGAAGCAACTGGTCATTTACGCACTACTTTATTCTAAAAAAAGCCGTACCTTTGCGCATATTAATATTCAAATAATGATAAAAGTATATAAAGATTACGATAATTTCCCACGCGCTTTGCTTTCTCTCGAAACGGAAAAAGCGATACAGGAGCTATTGCAAAAAGAGTATAAATATACTTCCAATATAAGAAATTTAGATAGTGGTAGTCGTAGTGATGTAATAAATAGCCTAAACACTATTTACCATCATAAATGCGCGTATTGCGAAACTAAAACAGACCTATATAGACCATTACAGACCTAAAAGTAAATATTATTTTCTTGCCTTTGAATGGAGCAATATTTTACCCGCCTGTGCTGCATGTGATAGGAATAAACAGGATACTTTTCCGATAGCAATAGAAGCGCAGCGCGTAACCGCTCCGCAGCAGAATAGAAAGGAATGGCGAGCAAACTCTACCACTTTTTTAGCCGAAAACGCATTGCTCCTCAACCCTGAAATTGATGAGCCTACGGAGCATTTAGCCTACTTTCCCGACGGTCGTATTTACGGTTTGACCGAGCGCGGAAAAATGGCAATTGAGGTTTTAAACCTAAACAGAGCAGATTTGTTGCACAAAAGACAAGCCTTGATAAATCGGTATGCACAAGGTTTTAATAATGCAATAATGGTGATGAAGCAGTTGAAAACCGATGCTTTTAATACTGAAA
>JBEEMU010000207.1:0-3046 GCA_041192485.1 Bacteroidota bacterium
AATACCCAAAAAAGCCTGTTGACTCAGCTTTTTCAAGTCGTCGGGCAGTATATAACCCAAAAACTTCACCTTATCACTCAGTTTTTCCTTGACGACTAATTCTCGCAACTCTTCACTCAAATCGCCCTCGCCTGCCAACCAAAGCTCGGCAGTTTCAAGCTCGGCGTTTTTAAGATGATGCATTGCCAAAATCATTTCGCGTAAGCCGCGTCCAAGATTTAAAACGCCTTGATACAGCAATATTTTTTTATCAAAATTGGCTCTCGTATTTGATAACAAATTAGGGGAATTGCTTAAGACAGAATTGCTTAACGCAGAACGGCTTAATGCAATATTGCGAACCGTCCGAAACGGAACGCCGTAACGTTGCGTAAAAATTTGTGACAAGGCATGGCCAACCGTGTAAGCCGCAGTTGTGTGCGGAATTGTGCGTTGCGCTACCCATTCCCACGCCCACTTGACCGCAGGGCGCGTCACCACTTCGGGCAATTCTGAAAAATACTCATGTGCATCATACACCAAGGGTTTGCGGCGCAGGATTGAAACGCAGAAATTAGGTAAAATTGTATCTAAATCAATAGCTGTAAGCACCGTTGTTTTAATAAAAAGCAAGGCGAAAAACAAGCGAATATTGTATTCTGCATAAAATAATTTGCCTGTATGAAAAAAACAACGCAATCTTTTTTGCTTATAATTGCAGGCTTTTAGCGGCTTCGAATGTGGCAACTCGCGCCCAATCAAGACAACTTGATAGCCTGCCTCTGCCAACGACTGGCAAATTCGCTGCATTCGCTGGTCGTAAGTAAGGTCAGTTGTGACGGTAAAAGTAAGTATTTTTTGAATAATAAATAATTTTGGTAGGAATTTGTAAATGAGTATAAAGTGCCTGCGGCTAAATAAACACGGTTATCATTACCCTTTTACAGGGTTTCAAAACCGTGAATATTGATATACTACAAGTTTCTTGAAAATTAGCTTCGTTTATTTAAAAGCACCACAAAGTTACGTTAAAAAAACGGTGTTTGTAAAATTTACAGAAAAAAACCAAAAAAAGACGTATTTTTACGGCAAAATTAGAATTTTATAAACATATATGAATAAAACAGCAAAAATCTTAGCCGCGTCGCTCTTAGTTGCGAGTTTTGCCGCAAATGCGCAACACACAATGACTTATGCGCAGCCCAATAAAGCGGCACTCGATGCGCAAGAACGCTACGACGACCGCACTTTTGGCGCAAGCCAGCAATTAATAACGCGCTATTTGGAAAAACTTAACGAATTTCCGAATATTCAAACGCCCGCAGCACAATCATTGCGGAGTGTCGGGCAGCTTTATTTGGCAAAAAATGCCGTAAAATTGGGGCTTTCGGAAAGCGAAAACCAAATTTTGAACTTTATTCGCAACGCAGAACCCGACCCGATTGCGGCGCAAGCTCGCTCGGAAATGGGCGCGTTTTACTACGATAAAGGCGATTATAAAAAAGCACTCCAATTTTTTGAACTCATGGCAGACGGCGGACAACTCTCGAATGAAGAGCTTTCTGAAATGAAGTTTAAAACGGGATATGCCTATTTCGCCAGTAAAAAATACTCGCAGGCAAAGCCGTATTTCAAAGAAGTAAAATCGGTAGAGAAATCGCCAAACTATTCGCAGGCAAATTATTATTATGGCTTAATTTCGTTTTTTGAGCGAAATTATGAAGAGGCATTGAGGCATTTTAAAATAGCCGAGAAGTCGCCGCAATACGCGAAAGTCGTGCCTTATACTATCACGCAAATCATGTTTGCACAAAAAAAATATGACGATGTGATAAAATATGCCGCCCCGCTGACAACCGATACGCGATTGAAGAATTTGACCGAAATTCAGCAACTCGTAGGACAGTCGTATTTTGAAAAAGGCGATTATAAAACGTCGTTGCCCTATTTAGAAAAATATGTGAGCAACACCAGCAAAGTAACCGAAAAAGATTTTTATCAAGTCGGATTTACGCAATACAAAACAGGAGCTTACGAGCAAGCTACCAAAAACTTTGAGCAATTGCACACACAAAAAAATGAATTAGGGCAAAATGCCTTATATCATTTGGGCGATTGCTATTTAAAAACAAATAATATACCGTATGCCCGAAATGCCTTTAAAGAGTGCAGCACGATGTCGTTCAACCCCGTTTTGCAACAAACCGCACAGTTTAATTACGCAAAGTTAAGCTATCAATTAGGCGACGACCAACAAACACTCAATGCATTGCGAGTAATTCCTGAAAATTCGCCATTTCACGCAGAGGCGAATGATTTGATGGCCGATGTTTTAGACAAAATGTCGGACTATCAATCGGCTATCACTTTTATAAAAAAACTGCCCACACCAACCGCGAAACAACGGGGCGCGTTGCAACGGGCAAACTATAACCGCGGAGTGCAGTTATTTCAAAAAGGGGCTGACAATGAAGCCGCTCATTATTTTGCTGACGCAGAAAAAGAATCGCTTAACTTGAAAATAAAGGCAATGTCGCGCTACTGGCTCGGCGAAATAGGTATGCGCAACAAGCAATATGATGCCGCCGTAAATGATTTTAATAACTTCACAACCATTGCAAAAACGGTAGAGGGCTTGCCCGAAGAATCCTCATTGCCCACCGCCTACTATAATATGGGCTATGTGTATTTGAGCAATAAAAACTACTCGTCGGCTGTAAAATACCTCACTCGTTGCATCGATGGTATAAAATCGGGCAATTATGACGACCCAAAGGTAAAAGGTGAGCTGTATCCAGCGGCAATGTTGATGACTGCGGATTGTTATACAAAGCAAAAAAGTTTTGATAAGGCCAACGATTTATACAGCCAAATTATACGCGGCAACTACAAACAAGCCGATTATGCAATGTTACAGCAATCTAAAATATATTCTACAAAGGAAGATTATGTGGGCGAAATTTCACTTTTAGACCAATTAATTAGCCGCTACCCAAAATCGGATTACGCCGATATTGCCTTGTACCGAAAAGGCGAAGCACTCGTTTTGAAAAGTGCTGGGCAATCG
>JBEEMU010000208.1:0-3005 GCA_041192485.1 Bacteroidota bacterium
CTAAGTCGTTTTCGGGGCTTTTGCCCAACAATAGGAGCGAGGGGAATACGAGCGTAGAAGCCGAAACGCCAAATTTCATCATCATTGCGCGTACCGCATAAAACATTCCTGCCTGGCCAACGCCTGTTCTGCTATGTTGTTCGTGTACAATATCGGCGACCAAAACATTTTGTAAAATGCCGAAAGTGGCGATTGGCATCATCGCTATAAGTAGCAAAATCCATATTTGTGCATCGGGACTGCACGGTATTTTGCCCATAATCGTAATAAACAAAAAACAGAGTGAAAGCAGTATAAAAGCAATTGTTAACATTCTTTTTTTACTCCATCGCATCGCAAAATAACTGATAGGTAAATAGCATACAAAGCTCAATAAACCTACTTTTATTGTAAAATCGCTTACCGCTTCTTTGGGCAAACCCAATAAAACAATAATATAATACTGTCCGCCTTTTTGTATAAAATTCAGGGCAAACCAATAAAAAAAATCGGAAATAGCAAACCATTTAAAATTTGTATTTGCCCAAACTCGCGCCCACGCTTCGCGAAACGGCGGCATTTCTTCCGACTGCATACAGTATTTTTTCTCGTCTAAAAATGCCACAGGAAAAAGCATACAAGCCGCACCGATAGCCATAATGATGCCCATAGCATACTGAAATGCCGAAACCGTATCGTAGCCGCGTAACTCGAAATAATGTTGAAACCGTTGAGCTTGTGCCACCAACATAAATCCGCTGGCATAAGCTACAGAAATGAAGGCACTAATTAAAATTTGTTCGCGCTCGGTATGCCCCAATTCGCTAATCAAAGCCGTATAAGGTACCACATAGCACGTCCAAGAAACATACATCAGCACCACGACAACGCCCAAATAAACGACATTCCACATACTTTCGTGCGGAATAGGGGGGAAGTAAAGCATCCAAGTTAGCAAGGCGCAAGGGATAGCTGCGAACGCCATAAAAACACGCCGCTTGCCCCAAGAAAACTCCAGCTTATCTGACCAATATGCCACAATAGGGTCCACAATTGCATCTAAAAAACGCCCCGATGCCCCAATAATACCCAAAAAAGTCATAAACCCTAAGACCGCACCTTGATACACAAAACTTGGGAAAAGAGCGTGTCCGCCAGCAGTTTCTGGCGGAAAATAAAAATACTCAAGCATATTAGTAATGCCTGCGCCTGCAATAGACCACCCCATTTGCCCTACGGCATAAATAAGTAAAATGTAGATGGGCGGTTTCTGTAAGGACATTCGTTTTGTGGGTATGATTCTTAATCTTATCGTTTCCTTAAATGCGTGGGATTTACTAAATTAAACTAAACGGGGCGTTTAACATCGAAGCCTTCTAAATAATCACCGATGCGACGAAGGAACGAGCCGCCAAGTGCGCCATCAACTACTCGATGGTCATAACTAAGCGATAAAAACATCATTTGGCGCACCGCAATTACGTCGCCATACTCTGTTTCGATAACAGCAGGCTTTTTGCGAATCGCACCAACTGCCAAAATCGCAACCTGCGGTTGATTGATAATCGGCGTACCCATCACATTGCCAAAAGTGCCGACATTCGAAAGCGTGAATGTGCCATTCTGCACATCGTCGGGCTTCAATTTATTGCCACGAGCGCGAGCCGTTAGGTCGTTTACGCTTCGCGCAAGCCCCACCAAATTAAGCTGGTCAGCGTTCTTTACAACAGGCACAATCAAATTTCCACTCGGCAACGCCGCCGCCATACCTACATTAATGTCTTTTTTGACAATGATTTTCGTACCATCTACACTCACATTAATCATCGGAAAATCGCTAATAGCTCGCGCAACCGCTTCTATAAACATCGGTGTAAATGTTATTTTTTCGCCATGTTTTTTCTCAAAAGCCTGCTTATTGCGTTCGCGCCAATTAACCAAATTAGTGACATCAGCTTCAATAAACGAGGTAACGTGTGGCGAAACCTGCTTACTCATCACCATGTGTTCGGCAATCAACTTACGCATTCTATCCATCTCGATAATCTCATGATTGCCGCTAACGCTAACCGCCGCCGACGGCATAGGTTTGACCGTTTCCACAGACTTCGCAGGCTCTGTTTTCGGTGTTTCCAGCTTCGCAGGCTCTGTTTTCGGCGTTTCAGCAGGCGGCGACACCACAACAGAAGCCGCAGTTTCGCGCATTGCAATGTAGTGGCGCAAATCCGTTTTGGTCAAACGTCCCTCTGCGCCAGTTCCCACAACCGCATCTAATTCGCCAATGCTAATGCCTTCTTCGCGTGCCATATTTAAAACGAGCGGCGAGTAAAAACGGTCGCTTGTACGCGGTTGTGGCGTTACAGCTTCGGCGGCTGTGGCAATGGCTTCAGCGCGAGTTTCCACCACCTCCACCACTTTAATAGGCGGCTGCTCGGCAACACTTGGCGAAGCGGCAACGCTACCTTGGGCTGCCACACGAGCAATAACCGTTCCTACGGCAACCACATCGTTCTCTTTAAAAAGAATTTCGGTAATCACACCTGCAACAGGCGAAGGAACTTCCGAATCTACTTTATCTGTCGCAATATCGAGAATACTCTCGTCTAAATCGACAGAATCACCCACCTTCTTGTTCCATTTCAAGATAGTGGCTTCCATGATGCTTTCGCCCATTTTGGGCATAATGAGGTCGGTAACTGCCATTGATACTATATTAGTTTCCAACTTAGGAAAGTTGAAGTGCTATAAAACGTTAAATTATTTGGCTGCAAAGGTACGTCATTTTTTGATTTTGTAGCCCCTTTCTTTTATTTAATTTTGTAATTATTTAGCTATGCCGTTTTAAACGAAGTTTAAACATCGCTTACATCTTGCTTATATCTTGCTTACATCTTGCTTACATCTTGCTTACGTCCTGCTTACATCTTACTTACGCCCTGCTTACGTCCTCTTTATGCCGCTGCTCTGCAAACCTCGGCGGAACCTCTTTGGAATCTCTGCGAGCCTCTGCGTTTTATTCCCATTCG
>JBEEMU010000209.1:0-8071 GCA_041192485.1 Bacteroidota bacterium
TTGATTATCGCCGTTTTTTTGGTAGGCTGGCTGCGCAGCTGTTTGTATAATGAAGAGGTAACACCCGATTATTTTGCCCATAAAAAACTAGCGGATACCAGTTTTATAGTTGGCTACCTCACCGCTCCACCCGTTGCTGCCAAACGCATAAAGGTCAGATTAGCCGTGCAAGCAGCTTCGGGCAGCAATGATGATAGTTTGCGACAAGCAACTGGCAATATTTTCTGCTATTTGGATAGCACGAGCGAAAGCGCAGAGCTAAAATACGGCGATGCGATTAGTTTTCGAGCGCGAATAAGCGAAATAGAACCGCCTAAAAACCCCTTAGAAATAGATTTGCAACATATTTTATATGCGCAAAATATCCATCATCGGGCGTTTATAAAAACGGGCGAATGGGCAAAAGTTGGCGAAAAACAGGGCAATATCATCATGCGCTATGCCTATCTTTCGCAAGCATGGTGTGTAGAGCAAATCAATACATTTGTGCCAAACCCTGATAACGCGGGCGTAGCTGCTGCACTAATTATTGGTTTCACCGACGATATTAGCGATGAAATAAAAGAAGCCTACATCAATACAGGCGCAATGCACGTTTTATCAGTTTCAGGCTTGCACGTCGGTTTGGTCTATAGTTTGCTTGAAATAGCGTTGCGACGAGTGAAAACAAAGAAAAAAGCATGGAAATGGTTGCAAATGCTGATTCAATTATGCTTTATTTGGGGCTTTTCGTTGGCAACAGGAGCTACCGCTGCAGTCCTTCGCGCTGCCGTTATGCTCACGATGGTCATTATCGGGAAGGCATTAAAGCGCGATTCGAACACCATGAATGTCCTGTCCGCCGCCGCATTTTTGCTCCTTATTTTCCAACCTTACCTTGTTTCTAATATTGGTTTTCAACTTTCATTTTTGGCAGTTAGTGGTTTACTCGTTTTCTATCCCTCAATCTACGACTTAGTTGAAATAGATTTTAAGTTGAAAGCCCCGAAAACCATTGCCGAAAAACGAAGAAATGCCTTTTTGCGTAAAGCAGAAGACATACTTGACTGGGCTTGGCAGGTTACTGCGGTAGGCTTGGCGGCGCAAATTGTCACCTTGCCGCTAAGTTTGTATTATTTTCACCAATTCCCTGTTTATTTTTGGTTGTCGGGCTGGGCAGTTATCCCGTTAGCAACCTTAGCATTATGGTTAGGAATGGTCTTGTTTATTGTCGTAAAAATCCCGTTCATCAATACGGCAACAGGCTGGCTTTTGGGCAGTATTGTTTGGTTGATGAACACCTCGCTATGGCTGATAGAGCAGTTGCCTTTTGCTTTAATACAAAACTTGTTTTTAACAAAAATAGAAGCTGCTTTATTCTATATAGCTATTTTAGGTGCGAGTATTTGGCTTTTTACCAAAAATCCGCGTTGGAGTTTTGTGCCGCTTATCGCAACGTGTATTTTTTTGGGCGGAAAATGCTATAGTTACTACGAAAACCTTTATACCTCGGAATGGATTGTGCAAAACAGCTATCGGAAAACCTTGATTGGCGCAGTTGGCGCAACAAACGCCGTTTATTATACCGAAAGTTTGGATAAACGCAGCATCGACTTCACGACCAAAAACTTTTTATTGTCAAAAAACGTAACCGACCCCACTATTTTGACCCTAACCGATACCCTTGAAACCGCAAATTATTGGGCAAAACCACCTTTTTACCAATATAAAACCATACGCTGGGTGCGTTTAATGCCCGACGACGTTTTGCACGGAGTTGCCCTACAAAAACTGAAATTAAATTATGTGGTGCTTTCGCAAAATCCAAAAATTGATATGCGTGAACTCATGCAACAGTTTGATTGTGAGATGATTATTGCCGACGGCTCCTGCGCCCCGTGGAGTGTAAAACGCTGGAAACTCCAAGCCGAAGAACTCAAACTACCTTTTTGGAACACCAAAGAGCAAGGCGCGTTTCGTGTCATTGTAAAGTGAAAAAATGAGTTAAGTTTAAGCGGTTAATGATTTTAGAAGGTGGACAACAAGGTTAGAGAGTTGGGGTTATGGGCATAATTGAAAGTAATTTATTGATAATCAATATTTTATGTATTAGTAATTTTGTTATTGCTGGTATCCTGTTTTGGTGTTTTGTCCAAATCTTGCTGCATTTGGATTGATTTCCACCCTTTAATCCAACTGCACAGTATATGAATTAAACACTAATATAATACGAGTGCTGATTCTTAAGACAGGATTCTGGTAAAAAAACTTAGCAAATTTTCAGCTCAACGCATTATTGTGTTGAATTTAAAATTTCCTTTTTTTTTTACCAAAATCCTGTGCAAAATTTTTATAATATATTTTTATTTTCTTTATTTAGAAATTCGGGCAGTAGTCGGGGCGTTTAAATCCGTTACAAATTTTATATTGCAAATTAAATTCAAAACCGCCATTTCCGCCTGTTGCAGCGTTAAATTCTGAAACATTTATATCGTAACTAAATCCGAGTCCGATATTATTATAATCGAAGCGAGTGGTGAGAATAGCAGCATCCGTTGTGAATGTTTCTTTATAATGGTTTGCCAAGCGTGTCCAAACGCCTACTTGGAAGGCTTGATATTCGCGGCGATTTTTCGACAAATTGAATTTAAGAGCCGTACCTGGGTTCAATTCAAACGACGGCCCTTGCGACCAGAACGCAATATTCGGCACCAAGCCAATTTTTTTATTAAACATAAATTCGCCGCCGCCATGGATGGTGAACTTCGTGTATAAACCTTGGAATGTTTCTTTGGTGAACGACTGATTTGCACGGTTAAGGTGGGTTGCAGCTGCGCCGATGTGGAAATTCGTGTTTTGGTCTAAGGTGGTAAACCACAACAAACCTGCGCCTACATCGCCGAATAAAAAGTTACTATTTGCGTAGCTTTCATACGACGGAATGCCTGGGTTAAACTGCCCGTTGTCGTTTTGCACGGGGTATCGAGCGTTTAAAAAGTCGATGCTGCGCTGTGCCACGCCGCCCTCTGCGCCAAGCACGAGGTAATGGCTTTGTTTGCGCGAGCCGCCCATACGTTTGCTATACGAAAGCGAGAGTTTCGCCTGCGTCGTAGAGAAGTCGAGCGAGCCTGCTTTATCGCCCCAAAGCGAGATACCGCCGCCGAAAAAGTCGTAACGGCCGATTGGTATTGCCATGTCGTAGGTAGCCGAATAGGTATTAAAAGCCTTCGACTTAAGCGCACTTGCCCATTGATTGCGATAGTTCACAATAAGGCGGCCATTGCAATTCATCACGCCAACCATTGCTGGGTTGAGCAGCGACGGCGACATATAGAATTGCGAAAAGTGAATATCTTGTGCGATTGCACTAACTGCGCTCGTGAGAGTCAATACGGCAGCTATACAAAGTTGCTTGATTTTCATACTCGTTTTTATTATTTTAAAAGATGTAGTAAAATTTTGTTGATAAATGTACGGTTGTTGATATGTGTGATAGGTGATGTAGAATGGCTTATGTGAGTTGATTTTTCAAGATGTAACTGCAAAGATACAACTTTTTTCAATTTCTATCAAGGCGGCTTCTTCATAACACAAAGTTACGATAAAAAAATAAGTTGTAAGGGTTTTGCCGTTTATTTTTCAAAATTAAACGAATGATGCTTGCATTTTTTCAAAATTTACATGCAAAGGTACGGTTTTTAAAAAAAATAGCGACTGTTTTTTGTTCTTGAACTATCTTTATTTTTTAATTTCTGAAAAACAAGTAAAAGTGTTTCCATCAAAGCGGTACAAACCTGTATTTTGAGTGCCGAACCATACATTTCCTGTGTTTTCTTCTAAGATTGAGTAAACCGTATTGCTGCTTAATCCATCTTATTTTGTAAATTGTATAAACGTTTTTCCGTCGTAACGATACACGCCCTCGCCTGTTGTGCCAAACCAAAGGTTGTCTGCTTTGTCTTTTAAACTGCAATGAATATTGTCATATTGGTCGGAGCCTTGCGTTTTTAGTAGTTTGACTTGCCCCTTCGCGCTATTTTTTGTTCGGTGAGTTGTTCATTCGTAGGCTCTTTTGGCAAACTTGTTTTTACTTGCCTGTTGCAGGAAATGAAAAAAGCAAGGAATGATAGTAGCAGTATTTTTTCATATTTTTAGTTGGTCTTTTTTTAAACCACATAAGGTGAATAAGGCTATTAATTTTAAAAAAATAGGAATCTTATACCATTTATGTGCAGAGATGGTTAGTTTACTCAAAAGGCGGCTATTTACTGCCGAAAAAGCCAGTTTTTCACCCTAAACCTTACAGGTTTCTTAAAAAACCTGCAAGGTTTAAAGGTAAACTGACCACCTCTGCTCTTATGTGGTTCAAAAAGCTATCATTATCTTATCAAGGTGATGCTACCCGTATAGCTTTCAACGCCACCATTCGAGAACTCGACTTGTACAAAGTAAGTAAATACGCCTGGAAGCATTTTTTTGCCTTTAAGCATTCCGTCCCAGCCTTGTTTTTCGTCGCTCGTTATTAGGTTTTTATTGGCATAAAGCAATTCGCCCCAGCGGTCATAAATCAATATCGATTTAATTTGTTTGACACCAACGCCCATTGACACATAGAAATAGTCATTATATCCATCGCCGTTAGGTGTGAATACATTTGGTATATAAACATTTTTTGGATTCAAAACTTCCACCGTTACTTTGTCGGAAGCAATGCAGCCTTGAAGCGTGTCGCGCACAGTGACCGTATAGGTTGTTGTTTCTACTGGCTTGAGCCAGGTTTGTAAACCTCTTGGATTTGTCGCACTTGCTGCTGGAGTCCAAGTATAAACATAATTCGGGTTTCCGATGCCTGTTATGGCGGGTGTTACCTGAATACTATCGCCCATACTTATCGTAAATGGACCGCCAGCGTCTATTGCTAATGGCGTTGTGGCATTTATAATAATTGGCAGCACGACTTCGCAACCTTGAATATCATAAATATGGACGTTATAAGAACCTGGGTTTAAGCCTACAAAGAATGGCGTTTGCTGCTGCGAAGCGTTGTTGATAGAGTAGGTGTAAGGCCCACCATTTCCGCCGCCAACATTATCTACACTTACTGTACCGCTTTCATCTTCGGCACATCGCAAATTGGTTCGCGAAAGCACGCCTGTTACTGGCGGAGGCTCAGGCACATTCACAAAGCGGCTATTCGTACAGCCATTTCTATCGGTGACGGTGACGGTATAGTTTCCTGTTTGTACATTGTGTAAAACACCCGAACCTGCATTGCCCCAAGTAAAGCTGTAAGCTGCGGTTCCACCTGTTGCCGACGGCGTTAAAACACCATCGCTACTTTGGTAACAAGTTGGTCGGTTTACAACGATAGTATCAACTACTAAGGTGTCGGGTTGTCCGATTGTGGCGGAGGCACTAAACGAACAACCTTTTATATCGACTACCGAAACGGTGTATGTTCCCGCACAAGCGGCATTCAAGTAGCTGGCGTGTTCGTTATTTCTACTCCAAGTATAAACATATCCGCCGTTGCCACCCAGTATATTTGCTCGTGCTACGCCTTCGCAACCGCTATGGCATTTGGCATTGTCTAAGGTGAAGGTAGCCGATAAGTATTCGGGTTGTTGCACAAAATAACTGCGTCGAGTTTGGCAACCTAAAGCGTCAGTAATAAGCAAGTCGTAGTTACCCGACGGGATACCAATTAATGGGTTTGCCGTAGATTGTCCATACGTCCATTGGTAAGTAAACGGCGGGTTTTCGCCGCTCGTAGCCATCGTGATGCTTCCGTCGGAGCCGTTTGCGCAGCTCACGGGTGTGATGGCCGCTTCGGGCGTAATCGTGACTAAGGAGTTTACATAAGCCGCCGCCGTTGCCAAACAACCGTTTGCATCGGTAACAATAACACTATATTCGCCTGACGACAAACCTGTAATGATTTGTGTAGCAGGATTTATAGGAGTCCAGGAGTAGGTATAAGGTTGTATGCCGCCGTAAACATTGGTGGTTACAGAACCGTCGTTAGAGCAGTTGGAAGGCGTGGCTGTTGCAACTGCAATAAGTCTTGCGGGTTCGGTGACAATAAAGGTAGAACCAATGGAGCAACCGTCGGCACTTGTGATGGTAACGCTATAAGAACCAGGCCCCAATAAATCGCGATTCGGTGCGGTTGTTGGCGAATCGCCCCATACTATTTGCGGATTCGTTGTCCCTGTAATATTTAACACGAGCGAGCCATTTCTATAGCCATTACACGTTACATTCGTAATAGTTGAGGTAACAGACGGCACTTGCGAGCCTTGGAAAACCTGTACCGTTCGAGTATTCTTGCAGCCTGTGGTTGGGTTTGTTGCGGTTACGGTATAAATTCCAGGCGCACTAACAGTAATCAAGGCTCCAGGTGTATTGTTCAAGTTCCATACAAAGGTCAAACCCGCTGGCGATGAGTTTGCGGCCGACAGCGTTACCGTATTTACTTGGCAGGTTAAAACCTGCGGTGTTGGTATCACAATGGCTGGTGGCAAGTTATGCGGATCTACTTGTACAATATCGCTGGCCATGCAGCCCGTTAAAGTATTGGTAACAACCACCGTATAAGTACCCGCCGAATTGACAGAAACAACGGCATCTGTTGCTACGCTTGGCGCAACAAAAGGATTCCCTGATACTGATGCCGTCCAGAAATAAGTAACATTAGCCGTTGTGCTTTGCACACCGATAGAAGCTACGGTATCTCTACACGTCACAAACTTATCTGCCCCTGCGTTGGCATTTGGCGGCACTGTATTTGACATGACTACCACTTGGCTGTTCGCACTACAGCCATTATCTGGGCGTGTGACGACAACGGTATAAACGCCTGCTGTATTTACATTCACTAAATCTAAATTATTAATACCGCCTACAAATGCAGCGGGCCCTGCGGTACTCGTCCACGAGTACGTTACATTCGGAGTGAGGCTTGTTGCGCCGATAGTCACGCTTGTCGTTCTGCAATCAAGAATTTGTATAGGGCCAGCATTTGCATTAGGCGGCGTTCTATCTACTGTTACCTGCACTTGGTCGATGTTTGTACATCCATTTCTTAAGTCTGTTACTGTTACTGTATAAATACCGATGGCATTAACAGTAACCGTTTGCTGCGATGTGTTGCCGTAAGACCAAAGATAGCCTACGGTTGGCGTGCTACTTGTTGCACTCAGGTTAACTGTCGAATTGCTACATGTAAGCACCATGTCGGGGCCTCCGTTGGCATTTGGAACTGTTACGTTTCGCGTTAAAACCACTTCGTCTGTGGCAAAACAACCATTTCGAGTGTTTGTTACTGTAACCGTATAAGTACCCGGCTGGCAGAAATTGGCATTTGCATTTAAGCCGCCGCTATTCGACCAAATATAGGTTACAGGCGCAGTCGTACTTGGCAAACCTACATTTTTACAAAGAGCAACGCAAGTTAGTTCGGCATCGAGACCTGCGTTGGCATTTGGTGTTGCTAAATCGCTTGCCACTTGGACGCTTCGGCTAGCCGTACAACCATTCGACGGATTTGTGACCGTTACCGTATAAGCTCCTATTCCCGATACATTTGTCGTGCATGTTATATCGCTTGTTGTACTCCAAATAAAGGTTGCTAAACCAAGCGGTATCGAGTTGCAAGCGTCTAAGGTCACGTTTGAATTGGTACAGGTAATATTTGCGGGAACGCTAATATTTGCCTGTACGCCTCCTACCGTAGCCACAACGGGTACACAAGAAGTGCTCTTACAGCCATTATCGCTTCGCGTAACCGTGACACAATAAGTTCCTGTTGTCGGAGCCGTTGCGGTGCTTGCCGATGTTCCATCAAACCAGTTATACGTTACACCGCCCGAAGGGGTGGAGCCGTTTGCGTTAAGCACCGCTGTTGTCCGAATACAGGTAATCGGTAACGGGGTAGCAATATTTGCTTGTGGCAACACGCGATTTTGAGTAACAGGCACATTGGAAGATGCTGTACAGCCATTTACCAAACTTGTCACGGTTACGGTATAGGTGGAAGCAGTGCCGCCTACAGATTGTACAGGGTTTGCATTTCCATTGTTCCAAATATAGG
>JBEEMU010000210.1:0-4357 GCA_041192485.1 Bacteroidota bacterium
GGCTTGTCAGCAAAACCCGCTTTCCTGCCTCCCTTTTTTACCAAATACACTCGATTCTTTAAATATATCAAACACCAATATTCAATGCTTGCCAAATATCCCCGTAGGTATTGCTGCTGCAAATACGCTACCGCTTTGCCTGCGGAATAACACAAATGGCTGTTTTACTGCGGCGCGTATTTATGGGAATGTTTTTAAGGATAGAAATGCAAACTGCACGATAGAAACAGGTGTAGATACTTTGCAAGAAAATATTTTGGTAAAGGCCGTTGATAATGCGACACAGCAAGTTTATACCACAAATAGCAATGCACAAGGGCAGTATGAAATAGCTGTGCCGATTGGTAATTTTAGTGTAAGTGTTGTGCCGCCGAGTGTTTATTGGTCAGCTTGCACTGCACCACAAACAGTTTCTATTACACAAAACGCACAGCAAGAACAACGCGATGTATTGCTAAAAGCCGATGCATTGTGTTCTGATATGCAAATAAACCATCAAGTTGTAAATATTCCGCGCCCATGCAGCACAGCGGCTTTCAAAGTTACGTATTTTAATGGCGGCACTATTTCGTCGCTCGGTACTTATGCCGATTTGACCTTTCCTGCGGAATTAACGGTTACGAGCGCGAGCCATGCCTATACGGTTTTAGGCGGCGGTGTTATTCGTTTTCAACTTGATACTGTAGCTGCTTTGCAACGCGATACATTTTCAGTAAATGCAACTGTTGGTTGTAATGCTACACTTGGGCAAATGCTTTGTACACACGCCGAAATAATGCCGCATACCTATTGTGGCGCAACGCTTTCGGGCTGGGACGGGTCAGATATTGCGGTTTCGGGGCGGTGTGTCGGGCAAGATTCGGTTCGTTTTATCATTAAAAATATTGGCGCAAGCCCCATGCAAACGGCGCGGACGTTTGGCGTGGTCGAGGATAATATTATGCGGCAAAGCGGCTCGTTTCAGCTGGCTCCTGGCGCAAGCGATTCGGTAACAGTAGCCGCCGACCCACATAAAATTTATAGAATGATTGCCGACGAAGCACCTAACAATCCCGCGCATAATACCCAAGAAACGTTTTTAATATGGGGTTGCAATGGGTCAAATACGGGTATTCACTGGGGCTTTGTCAACCAATACTCGTTGAATACAGGTGCAAACTACGAGCATGATTTATGTAGCGAAGTGCGCACGTCGTTTGACCCGAACGAAATTTCGGCAGTAGCAGGAGGTACGCAATTGCAGCATTTTATACCAAAAAATACGGAATTGGAGTACACCGTGCGCTTTCAAAACACGGGCAACGACACGGCTTTTGTGGTGCGCATTTTAGATAAAATACCCGCCAAACTCGACTTAACGAGTTTCCGAATCGGCACATCGAGTCACCCGTTCACTTATTCGCTAAAAGCAAATGGCACGGTTGAGTTTTTATT
This sequence comes from Bacteroidota bacterium, assembly GCA_041192485.1. Lineage (GTDB taxonomy): Bacteria > Bacteroidota > Bacteroidia > Chitinophagales > Saprospiraceae > JBEEMU01. The sequence continues at coordinate 1,435 of JBEEMU010000210.1, forward strand.
TCAACGAATTTTGCTGCCCGACAGCACGACAAACGAATTGCGTTCGCACGGTTTTGTGACTTATTTTATAAAAACGCAATCAAACCTCGCCGCAGGCACGACGATAAACAATCAAGCGCAAATTTATTTTGATACAAACGCGCCTGTTGCAACGAATACCTACACACACACGATTGCCGAAAACTTAGGGCAAGTATTTTTGGGCGTAGAGCCTGTTTTCACAAAGCCCGAGTTGAAACTAAGCGTTATACCAAATCCGATGCACGATGCAGCAACCTTTATTTTTGAAAATACGGGACTTTTGACAACAAAAACAATGACGCTCACGCTTTACAACGCGCTCGGTCAAGCGGTCCGCCGCCAAGACTTCCAAAACAATCAACTGCTGCTGCAACGCGATAATTTGCCGCAAGGCTGCTATTTCTATAGTATAAAAGTAGGCGACGAATTGATAAGTCGAGGGAAAGCGGTTGTGGAGTAAGGGCTTAGTGTCTTCCTAATTGCGCTATTTTCTACAAATACGTCACCGTAGTATTTGTAGAAAAAATAACGACACATTCGGGTAAGGTGCTTCGGGTAAGGTGCTTCGGGTAAGGTGCTTCGGTAAGGTGCTTCGGTAAGGTGCTTCGGTAAGGTGCAGTAGCACCGTAACCGTAGTATTAAAGCTGCCTAAGTTGCCTTTCACACGTTCCTTAGTGATTATTTTAAGTGTGCGATTTAAACGAAGTTTAAATACCGCTGCGAAAGGCTGCGAAAGGCTGCGTTTAAAAAATAGCTCCGCGTTTCAAACCGCAAGCTACCTAAACAGTTACAAAAAAAACAACTCTGCGTTTTAAAAATAGAGTAATTACTTGTTTTACAGGTAGTTGCTCTATTTTTTTAATTTAAAAATAAAATTATACAATAAATAATAGTATTTTTTACTGTAAAAAATAGACAATTGGCATTATATTTGTTTTTCAGAAAGACATATTAGGTATTCAAAATACATCTCTAAATTCCATATTTTCACAACCACTATTTTTTACAATGTTGAAAAAAAACGTACATTATCTTGCGGCAATTGTTTTTATTGCCTTAGCTGTAACAGGCTGTCGTCCTGATGACAATAACGGGCCTATTAGCGTATCTACTCCTGCGAGTGCCTTCGACGGACAAGCTCCGTACCGTTGGAATGAATTATTTTTGGAAATCGACCGCTATTCGCCGGGCTACCGTCCGCCGGCAGCGTCTCGTATGTTGGGCTACACTTACTTAGCGGTTTACGAAGCCGTTGCTCCAGGTATGATTAGCTACCGCCCGATAGCCAAACGTGTTTACGGATTGAATATTCCCGACGCACAAGCAAACTATCAATACTATTGGCCCGAGGCTGCAAATGCTGCTTATGGCTATATGTTCCGCAAATTTTACCCGAATGTGGACCAGGTTTACAAAGATAAAATTGACCAATTGGAAGCTAGCTTCGAAACAAGCTTCACGACCGCAGGCGTTGATGCTGCGGTGATAGAGCGGTCGCGCAATTTCGGTCGGGCTATAGCAGGCGTTGTTTTCGACTGGTCGGCAACCGACCCACAAGGCCACGAAGCGTATTTACGCACCAACCCTGCGGATTATACGCCGCCAGTAGGCCCTGGCTTGTGGAAGCCAACAGCACCCGATTTTAGCCGCGCCTTATTCCCTTACTGGGGTCAAACTCGTGCTTTTGCGGTTCGCTCTGCCGATAAAGTTGGTTTAGCACCGTTGCCTTACAGCACGTCTTCCGAATCGGCTTATTACCAACAACAATTGGAAGTAGCAACAATCAACTCGCCATTAAGCTATGAAAACAAATGGATTGCGGAGTTTTGGGGCGACGATATTTTCCGCTTAACCTTCGAGCCTTCGGGACGCTGGGTGGCTATTGCCGACGAAATCATCGTTGCAAAACGCACCAATTTAGAAACTTCGGTTTATTTATTCGCTAAATTAGGCATGGCAATGAGCGACGGTGCGATTTGCGCTTGGAACACGAAATACTATTATAATACAGAGCGTCCTTACGACTATATTCGCTCGAATATCAATCCGAACTGGACATCGCAGTTGCTCACACTTCACAATTGCAATAACCCGCCTTTCCCTGGCTACCCTTCGGGTCACGCTACTTTTGGCGCAGCCGCAGCAGGCGTTCTGAATAGCATTTATGGTAAAAACACGTCATTCACGGATAAATGCCACCAAGCACGTACCGAATTTAACGGCGCACCACGCACTTTTCGCAATTTTGATGCTGCCGCAAAAGAAAACGCATTTTCGCGCATTCCATTAGGTGTACACATTCGTCAAGATGCCGACGAGGGCTTGCGTTTAGGCTATTTAGCGGCACAGCGCGTTAATTCGCTTCCTTGGACAAGATAATATTTCCTAAATTATTTCCTAAATTATTTCTTTTTATAAAAAAACCTGTGAAGTTGTGACAACTTTACAGGTTTTTTGTCATTATTTAGAATGTTTTGCACGAACTTTAAACGAATTTTAAACGAATTTTAAACATTTTTTGCGCCCTCTTTGCGCCTTCTTTTAAATTACTGATACTATGTGAATAAGTTTTTATTACCTACATCTTATGTGTTTCTTATGTGCCTTATACCGTTCAAACAAACCTATGTGGTTCAAACAAACCTATGTGGTTCAAACAAACTTATACAGTTCAAACAAACTTATACAGTTCAAACAAACTTATGTGGTTCAAACAAACTTATGTGGTTTAAAACAAACTTATGTGGTTTAAAACAAACTTATGTGGTTCAAAATTAAAAATCGGAATTATCGGGTTCTTGGCTAACACCAAAAGTGAGTAGGTGCAGCGCACCATAATATTTGTAGCAAAATCAAAAGTAAAATACGTCAAGGTGCAGCGCACCGTAATCTAATATGTTGG
>JBEEMU010000211.1:0-8710 GCA_041192485.1 Bacteroidota bacterium
CGAAGTCGTGAAAATAGGCGCAGAGGTGGCTTCCGAGTGGCTGTCGCAGCCTGTTATTATCAATCCGAATAATAATTGGGGCGAAAACGAGCGCGTACAAGCTAAAAACTACCACGTTTTAGGTCTGCCAAAGGACGGCACACTCGCCGAATATATTATTGTGAACGCCGACCGTTTACACAAAAAACCGCTGTTTCTTTCCGATACCGAAGCGGCGGCATTGCCCTTAGCGGGCTTGACGGCTTATCGCGCCTTATTCACACGTGCAGGCTTGCAAAAAGGCGAGAAAGTATTGATTAGCGGCATCGGCGGCGGCGTAGCCTTGTTTGCCATGCAATTTGCGATAGCCGCAGGCGCAGAGGTCTATGTCACGTCGAGTAGCGATGCGAAAATAGCGCAGGCTAAAGTGCTTGGCGCAATGGGCGGCGCAAATTATCGCACCGAAAACTGGCAAAAAGGGTTTCTGAAAACCGTCGGCGAAATGGACGTTGTCATAGATAGCGCAGGCGGCAACGGCTTTGCGCAACTCGTCGACACGCTATCGGCTGGCGGACGCATCGCTTTCTATGGCGGCGGACAAGGGCTTATCAACAATCTTTCGCCGCAAAAGGTTTTTTGGAAACAAATTAGTATTTTTGGCTCCACAATGGGCAGCGACAGCGAGTTTGCTAAAATGCTCGATTTTGTGGAAAGGCACCAACTCAAACCCGTTATTGATAGCGTTTTTGACCTTGAAAACGGACGCGCCGCTTTCGCAAAAATGGAGTCGGGGGCGCAATTCGGTAAAATTGTGGTGCGGATTTAGCGGGTACTGAAAACGCAAAAACGCCATCTAACTACCTAAAATTCGGTGCAAAAAGCGGAGGAAGCGTGGCTGATAGTTTCGCCCGACAGACCATCTTGATTGGAGAAATGGCGACAATGCTGCGGCTTAAAACCGCAAGTAGAACGATGCCTAAACCGCTCTACGGCTATTACCTGAAAGCGGTAGTAATACGGACAAGATTTATCGCACACGCGAAAACCAAGTCATTAAACGTTACAAATAATTTTCAACTCAACTCAATGAAGCCCTATTTTACGATTTTTTGCTTTATATTGTGTGCAATCTCGGCAATTGCTCAAAATAATCTGTACCAAAATACATTTGGTGGCAGTGCGGAGGATTTATTCTCGGCTATGGTTTCTACCCCCGAAGGTGGTGTTTTACTTGGTGGCTATAGCGACTCTTCGCCTTCGGGCGACCGTTATACCGCAAATCGTGGCGCAACTGATATTTGGTTGATACGTTTAAATGCACAAGGCGATACGCTTTGGCAACGCACAATTGGTGGCGACGCACAAGACGAATTAGCTGCGATAAAGCGCACAAGCGATGGCGGTTTTGTACTGGCAATAACAAGTAATTCGGGCGCAACTGCTGAAAAAACAGAAAATAGTCTTGACCCTAACTGGTTTAGTGGCGCAACGGTAGATTATTGGATAGTAAAAATAGATGCGCTTGGTGCCATACAGTGGCAGAATACCTTGGGTGGCGAAGATATGGACATCGTATCGAGTATCACAGAAACAGTCTCTGGTGATTTATTACTTGGTGGTTCGTCGTCCTCGAATGCTGCGTTTGATAAAACAGAGAATAATCGCGGCGCAGATGGCGATATGTGGGTGCTATTGCTAAACGGTCTAAATGGCAATGTCCTTTGGGATAAAACGATAGGCGGCAATGCCGATGACCAACTGATTTCTATCGCACAAACTGCAGATGGTGGCTATATTTTAGGCGGGTTTTCTACCAGCAATATTTCGAGTGAAAAAACAGAAAATAGTCGTGGTGGCTACGATTATTGGCTGCTAAAATTAGATGCTGCACATACGATTATTTGGCAAAAAACCTATGGTGGATCGGGTGTTGATTATTTAAAAACGATACAGCAAACAACTGATGGAGGTTATATCGTTGGCGGCGTATCTAATTCGCCTATTTCGGGGGATAAAACGACTGCTTCTGTCGGTAATGATTACTGGATATTGAAATTAGATGCACAGGGAGCTATACAATGGCAACGGACGATTGGCGGTAATGGCTCGGACAAACTTTCAGGCTTAACTCTACTTTCTGACGGTAATTATTTACTAACGGGTAGTTCCAATTCGTCTATTTCGGGCGATAAAACAGAAGCATCGCGCGGCGGATTGGATTACTGGGTAGTCAAACTAAACACTACTGGCACAACTATTTTATATCAAAAAACGTTGGGCGGTAATGCTGATGATGAATTAAAGGCGGTGGCGGTGGTCGCAGGTAATTATTGGCTTGGTGGCAATTCTTTATCGGCTATTTCGGGCGATAAAACAGAGGGTTCGCAAGGATTTAATGATTATTGGGTTTTGCGCCTTTGGGCAAATGGCGCGATGTTTCCAGGCGATGCTTACAATGATTTTAATGCAAACCACTATGATTTGCTGCCGATTGGTGCAGCGTTTAATGAAATAGGTGTGCCACGAGCCAATAATTCTATCTTATGGCAAGCACAACCGGCAATGGATTGGGCGGCAAATACGCTACCGATTAACCGAAAATACATAGATAGCAACGGTGATGGCACTATAAATGCGGCGGATACAACCGCTATTTTGCGTAATTATGGACATACACACAATGGCAGCGATTCCCTTTCGCGCCCTGTCTTTACGGCTGCAAACTTGGTGGCTATTCCTATTTCTTTAACAGCAATAGATACACTTTTGAGCAATAATTCTCGAATTTTAACAACGAATGTACTGCTTGGTACACCCACACAACCCGCTCAAAATGTGTATGGTGTAGCGTTTAGTGTGCATTATAACCCCACATTAGCTCACCCCGATTCGGTCATACGAGTTGTTTATCAAACGGGTTGGTTTGGAGCTACAAACGAGGTACTTCAATTGGTGCATGACGACCGCACAAACGGTATTTTAGACATTTCTTTTACGCGTACAACGCATACAGGTGTTAGCGGAAATGGACTTATTGCAAAAATAAATGTGGTTATCGATAATATCAACGGAAAAGGCTTGGCGTACCGTGCTTTCATACTCGATACCACGGACGTACTACCACCGCGTTTGGTGGACAGCGTGTTAAATTCCATTCCTATTACGAGCCATTTAACCAAAACAGTATATATAGAATACTCAGCTGCCGTAGGCACAACGCCGACTAAAAATCTTCTGAATTTTAGCATATTCCCTAATCCGCTTGGTAAAAATCGCTTATTACAAATTCAATCAAACGAGCCGTTTTCTACAATTCTTTCTATCGTAAACAGCTTAGGGCAAGTTGTTTACGAGCAAGTTGTTTACGAGCAAACAGTTTCTACGAATACCCCTATCTCCTTGGCAAATTTGCCGCCTGGGGTTTATGCTCTTTCTATCTTATCGGAATATGGGCGTGTTTCGCAAAAAATCGTTTTAGAATGACCTATTTGTGCGGTTAGTGAATGTGTACTTAGTTTCATTGCAATTTTAAGAGCCTATAATTGCTCTAATAACCAGTTTTTATCCGCCACTTTGCTTTCCGCCTCTATTTTGGCGCGTAGCAAAGTGGCTTTTTCGTTGTTTATATAAAATAGTTGGGCGATGTATTTTATAAAATTACCGAATTGTTTTTTGCTGTCTGCCCCTATTTGCTTCTCCCGATGCAGATACACTTTTGTACTATGGACTAAGCTATCAAATGCCGTTTCATACTGTTGTAAATAATAGGTTTTCAACAATAAAACACGCACATCTAAACCATAATAAGCGTCATCTTGCAAGGTTTTACTCATTAAAATATGGCATACCTCGTTGTAGTTTTTTTTCGCAAAGCCAATTAAAGCATTGCAGTAAAGCGTCAAATTCTTAGCGTGTTCTGTGGGCAGTTTATGTTTGTGTTGATTCGCAAACTCTAAGGCTTTTGAGAAATCTGGTAGGCGCAAGGCTAATTTTACCGCATTTTTATAGTGCCAAGGCGAGAGTTCGCCTGCTTGGTCAAAAATGCCCTTTGCAGCCATTCGCTCATAGAGTTCGAATAGGTGTTTATTAAATTCCGTTTTACCATGATTGATAGCGCGAATACAATAATTTGTTGCGAAAGTATAAAAATCGTAACGGTCTGCTGGCGTTATTTCCTGTTCGTATTCCGCTAATAAGCTTACTAACTGATAATATAGCGCGTCTGCTTCGTCAATGTTTAACTCGGTTTGTGCCACCAACATTCTATAAATCACATGATATAACTGTATCAATGGCACTGCGAAATAGGGCGATTTTGGCAACCATTCCAATAAGAAATCGATGCCTTCCATGGGTAGTTCTTTTTTGAAAATACGCGTATAATTGTAGGCATTACAGGCATAGCGCAATTTCTGCGCCATAAAAAGCAGGTCTAATTCGGCAGCAGCTTGCACAACGTTGGTGTCGGGTGCGCGTTTTGTGGCAGTATCAGCCTGTAAATCTATACGGTCGTGCAGCAACCAAGTTTGCGTATAAATAGCCAAACTTTTAGGGGCGGCGAGCGCAAGTTTTCGCTGCGTTTCCTGCTGTTCGCGTTGAAACACATCATCTAATTTGCGAGTTTGCAAAACCTCTAATAAAGCCAAACTTTGCCCTACGGGATTACTTTTTTGATGTTCTATAATCAAAAAACATTCTACATGGTCTTTCAACGCGCTTGTTAAGCGGTTAAAAACCGTATTGTCAAAAGGTTTTTCAGGGTATAATACTGCCCAAATTGCTTGTTTTTCGGCAATTTGGGCAGTATTATTTTTATGAAAACGCTCTATTTCGGTTTTTAAAAGCGATAGTAAATGTATTAAAACATCTTGTTCGTTGAAGTACGGCGATGCCAAATACTTCGCAAAACGGTTAAATTCGTAAGCCGAAAGCGTGAGAAATAGAGCAAATAGCTTGGTACTGTACATGAAAAAAGGTTGAATAAAATATAGAAAGGCGATAAAATAGGGTACAAAGGTACTGAAAATCTGTCACATTTGTATTATTATTTCATCGTAATTATAAAAATAAGATTTATTAGGATAGGAATATCCACGGCAAAAAAAAGCACCAAAAGCCCCATTTTTTAAAAAAACAATGAGGCTTTTGGTGTTTTATCTATTTTCTTAATGTGTTACGACTACTTTCTGAATAAACAGAACATTATTTTCAGTTGTCAATTGAATCATATAAACGGCAGCAGGTAGTGTAGCTACGTTTGCAGTACTTATTTTATCAACTTGTATCGGAATGTCCATTAATACCTGTCCAAGTTCGTTAATAAGTTTCATATTGCGCACATTATCTGCGATGTTTTGATAATTTATAGTGATGGCATCGTTGGCAGGATTTGGGGTTACTTGCAGGTAGCCGCCGTCCTTATTGGGTTTTCGTTCTAGTGCAATGATTTTACTGTATTCGTAGGAGCCATCTTTATCCGTCATGCGCAAGCGATAATAATTTAGCAGAGCAGTAAAGGCTTTATCTGTAAAAGTATAATTTAGTATAGTTGCACTATTGCCTGCGGCTAATACACGCCCTACCATTTCAAAGTTTTCGCCATCGGTACTGCGTTCCACAATAAAATGGCTACTATTTTGTTCACTTGCCGTTTTCCAATCTAATACATTATTGCTACCCGATACACGACCAGTAAAGGCAAGTAGTTTTATAGGCAACAAAACGGGCCCGCCATTTACGATACCAAAACCGCCGCCAGAAAAGCGTTTGACCTCAAACTCGCCGTATTTTATGCCATTAAAACTATTATTAGTCCAAGTAACGGTATCGCTTGCAGTATAATAAGCATACAGCCAGGCACCATAATTGCCACATTGCAAAGCGCGGGGTACGCCTTGATGCCCTAATGCAGGATTGGGGTTGCTGGGCGCAAGTGGATTGGTCGTATGACCATTCATTTTATAGAAAATAATATCGCTTGGCAATGGTAAATGTCCGAGCCTAAGCATCAAATCATTTTCATCTGTGGCAGTGTAATACATTCTTACTTTTACATGGCTGCCATTGTTATGTAGTTGTGTAGTTGGTGTCACCCCCCAATATCTGTTGGCTACAAACCAATAGCCAGGCGCGTAAGGGGCTACCGATGGCGATATTTGTGTAGCAATCGTATTAAAAGCATTGGTTGTGGCATTTTTTACAATAAAAGTACCATCGCCAATTGCGCCAATCGGGTTGCCGTCTTTTTGGATAGAAAGTACCAACAGTTCGTCTTTTACATTAACATAATGCGTCCAGCCTGCTGCATCGCTACATTCAGCATCGGCAGTCACGCTACTATTCGTGCTATTGACAGTTTCGGTATAGCCGCTTATATCCATATCTTCATACGCCCCACGATTGATGACGGTCTGGCGCAAACGGCTGTGATTGATAAGGTCTTTTAGCGTACTATTTACTTGTACGCCATTGCGAAAGGCGATACCCGAATTGATAGCAGGCGAACAAGGCGACAAGCGAATGCCATCATCGGGTGTTCCCCATTTGTTATCGGCTCCGTCCAAGTCATTTGTGTTTAGAAATAATGGATTGGTATTAGGTAGGTTGCCCCCTTCGTCAGTTATATTACTTGGTAAGTTGCCCTGTATGATATTATAAGCAGATATTGGCTGTACCGTTCCTTGATTAAACCATTGTGCAGTGGCGGTATTTGAAGCGATATTGTTTACCAAAATACTGTTTTGTACAAGGCTTGCCGCAGCAGTATTGGTATTATCGGCTATACCGCCACCCATTGCTGTAGCAGTATTATAAGCGATTGTACAGTTTGTAAATATAACAGCTGCATTCTTGTTATAGGCTGCGCCACCTGTATTCGCTTGGTTTTGTAGAAAAACGCAGTTGGTAAAACTTGGGCTTGCCGCATTCGTATTATAAACGGCTCCGCCGTTCATTTGGGCTTTACTACCCACAAATGTACAGTTTTGGACGGTTGGGTTGGCGGCATCATTATAAAATGCCGCGCCGTTTTTATCAGCTACATTTGTGCCGTTTGCATTACCTTTTTCTATCGTAAACCCATTTATAAAAGCAGTGCTATTGAGGTTGGTATTTTTAAAAATATGATAAGAATTATCCGCATCGTTTCCTGAAATACCAATATCACCACTTAAAATAGTTGGATTATTGGCAGGGTTGCGTTGCGCAATAGACAGCTCGTAGCCTTCAAAACCTCCGTAAACTGCAATTGCGTCTTTTAAACTAAAAGCAATGCTTCTATCTGTAGTAGCAGTAGAGGTGTAAGTGCCTTTTGCTACCCAAATTTGATTGGTACACGAGCCAGAAACTGCCGCCGCAAGCGCATTGCGCACTTCGCTATACGCATTTGCCCAACTTGTACCATCGTTTAAGCCCCCTACAACGGCTTTATTGACAAATAAAATAGGCGGATTGATGTGCATGGTTGCCATTTGTCCCGTTACATTGCTGCTGCAACCATTGCCATTTGCTACAGCAGTGAGTACAAAATTGAATACGCCTGCGGTAATGGTAGTGATTGGAATATCAACCGTATTATCTATACCGCTTGTCGCAATGGTTTGCGGTGCGCCATTATTGAGGGTGTAAGTGAAGGTGTAAGGCGGAGTGCCGCCACTACACGAGAAGGTAACAACAGGCGAAGCATTGCCCAAACACGCATTTGTGCTGCCTGTAAGTGTGGCAGTAGAAAGCGGTGAGGCTCCTACGGTAATGGTGGTGGTTTGTGCGGTAATTGGTTTTACGCAAGTACTGGCATCAGATACCGTTACTAAGTTATATACAAATGCACCTGCTACATTTGTTGGTGCGGCTACGGTAGCGATAGTTGTGTTTGTAGCAATTGTTTGCGCTGCGCCGCCATCTATGGTGTAAGTAAAGGTGTAAGGCGGATTGCCACCGATAGCCGTAAAGGTAAGCAGTGGATTTGTACCGCTTTCGCAAACCGTTGTTGTGCCTGTGAGGGTTGCGTCAAGCGGCTTGTTTTCATACGCGCCCATATCTACTGTACCTTGCTGTCTGCGGATTTGCCCTGCTATATCCGTCGTGATAGAGGCAGGCAAAGCGGCATTATCACCTGCATTGATGGCAGGCGAGCAAGGCGAAAGGCGAAGCCCATCGTCGGCAGTGCCGATTCGGTTGTCGGCTCCGTCTATATCTGCAGGGTCAAGGAACTGTGGGTTTGTTGTGATGTTACCGCCTGCGTTGATGATGCCGTAATAGGTGTATTGATTATATTGAAAATTAGAGTTTCCTATGCTTGGTTGGGGGTAGAGAGGATTGCTACCTGTGTTGTTGCTATAAATAGTATATAGCCCATTTGTTTCCCAGAAAATACAGTTGCGTACTCTACCACCTGCGGTCGGATTGTATCCAATATTATAAGATGAGTTGTTTTTAGTAAAGGTACAGTTGGTAATAATGGGATTTGCAAGGCTATCATTGTAGATAGTTGCGCCATAATAGTAGGTATATACACCATTATAATAACCATACCCATTATTGCTATTTATATTGGCTACAAATACTGTATTTGTCACGATAGGCGATGCTTTAAAATTGTAGATTACACCGCTATACTGCCCTCTGTTTGCGTTAAATATGCAGTTGGTAAGCACAGGATTAGCATTTTTATTTAACATTGTGCCATGTAAAGATTGAGAATATGCACCATTATTCATAAATGTACAATTTG
>JBEEMU010000212.1:0-5885 GCA_041192485.1 Bacteroidota bacterium
ACCTTGCAATACAATGGCAAGCCTTGTGGCAAACGATGCGGCAGTTTGCAATACTGCGCCTCTCACACAGTTTACGGTTCAAACGGATAATACAACGGCATCGGGCATCACGTTTTTATACTATACAACTGCCACGACTGACCCGTATAATGGCTTGCAATCAGGTATTTTGGGCGCGGCAACGGGCAATGGAACATCTGCCACACTTTCGGGTGTAACACTGCCTACGACGGTTAGCACTTATTATATTTATGCTATTTTGACAAATCTTCCTGTTTCGCCTGCTTGCCGCCCAATGGCGGGTACAACCGTGAACGTCATTGATTGCAGTTGCCACTTGACTACGGCTAATTTAACGGTTGCTTGTAATAATAACGGCACACCTGTCGGGCAAAGCGACGATTATATGCAAATAACGATTCGACCAACAGGCACATTTACTGGTTTTAGCGGCTATTCGTATAGCGGTGCCTTTACAGGAACTGCCGCTTATGGCAGCACCGTCGCCTTACAAACCGCGCCTGGAACCGCAGGCACAGGCAATTTAGCTTTAGTTATTACCGATATTGACAACCCTACTTGTACCTTAAATGTAGGAATAACCGACCCTGGCACTTGTTCGCTAACAGGCGGCTCTGTCGGTAATTATGTTTGGAGTGATTTGAATAATAATGGTATAAATGATGAGCTTGCAAATGCTGGTATCAACGGAGTATCAGTAGAGCTTTGGAACGCTACCACAAATACCTTAGTTGCCACAACAACTACAGCAACAAATAGCGGCAACGCTGGCTATTATAATTTCACTATTTCCGCAAGCGGCGATTATAAAGTGAAGTTTCCAACTACTTACGGGTCAAAAATTTTAACAACGCAAACAACGACAGCCGCCACCGATAATAATAGCGATGCAAACACGACAACGGGTTTTAGTCCTACTTTTACGATAGACTTAAACGGTACGGGCGCAGCCAAAGATAATACAACGATTGATGCAGGCTTTATTTGCCCAAGCGGGTGCATTCCGATAACGGTTATAAAAAATTAGGTAGCTGTTAGGGTGGTTTGAGGGTTTTTAAACGCAGAGTTGTTTTTTAAAACGCAGAGGTTCGCAGAGTTACCGCAGAGTTTCGGAGAGCGGAGGGTTAAAAGAGGGGGCAAGAGGTGTTTAAACTTCGTTTAAATCGCAGGCTTAAACAATTACAAAATTAAATGATTCCATTTACTTACTTTACCACCCAGTTGAGCGTAGTACCTATCCGCGCATTGCCTACGCATAAAAGCGAGCAAGTCAGTCAACTATTGTTTGGCGAAGCTGTTTTATGCTTGCGCAAACAAGGCGAGTGGCTGTATATCCGCTGCCGTTGGGACGATTATGAAGGTTGGGTGCAAGCCGTTCAATTGAGCGCAGTTTCGGAGGCTTGGTATGCAAAACAGCTTGAAAACCAGTCTTTTGCATTCGAGTTGCTATTGCCAGCTTCTACCGATGATTCTTTTTTGCCATTGCCATTAGGTGCGTCTTTGCCGTATTACGACGGTATAAATGCTCGGCTTGGCGAAACTCATTACCGCTATACTGGGCAGATTTTAGAGGTTTCAGCCAATCTTAAAACGGCTGACTGGGTGCTAAAAATAGCCCTTCGCTACCTTCACGCCCCGTATTTATGGGGCGGAAGGTCGCCGTTTGGCATCGATTGTAGCGGCTTGGCGCAAATGGCATTTTTGATGACAGGCGTACTGTTGCCACGCGATGCTTCGCAGCAAATTACTTGTGGCGAAACGGTGGATTTTTTACAAAATGCACAGCCCGCCGACCTCGCATTTTTCTGTTCGGAACAAGGTAATATCACACACGTCGGCATCTTATTAGACGCAAATACGATTTTACACGCAAGCGGACAGGTGCGAATAGACGCAATAGATGGCTTCGGTATTTTTAACCGCGATTTGCAAAAACACACTCATCAATTATGTCGAATTAAGCGGATTTTTTAAAATAAATTCACATAACCAAAATGCACTTTTGCAGCATTAAAATCGATTGTTTGTTGGACTTGTTTGCCAAAAGCGATAGTGAGAGCAAAAATACCTGCCTTTGTTTCAAAACTAAACCCTGCGCCTACGCCGAGCGGCCAGTCGGCAAGATGCGTGTAGCGTGAATTGTCTTCCAAATAAGCTTGGTCGGCAAAAGTGAAAAGGTAGGAATTTTGAGCGATAATAAACCGGTATTCGAGCGTGGCAATGCCATAAAAAGAAGCAAAAAGGCTTTCTTCATTGAAGCCGCGCAAGCGTTTTGCGCCGCCGATTCGGTATTGCTCGTTGCGCAAAAGCGGCGCAGTAGCTCCTATATAGCCGCCGTCAACCCCTATTTTTAGCGTTGTTCGTTTGCCGAAAGGCTGATAATAAGCCGCCTGTAACGCCACGCGATATTGGTAGCTTTGCCGCGAAACCGTGTCGTAGAGCGTGGAATAGGAAAAATCAGGGTCGTTTTCGTCGCGTAAATCGCTAATTTGCGGATTCATAGTCACCGTCTTTACATTGCCGCTCACTTTCACGCCCACCCTATAACCTTTTCGAGGGTTAAAGCGGTAATCTAAGCGTTCTTGCGTGTAAGCAATACCAAAACCGTTCGTTTGCATATCCAAAACATTTGGCAATGTGCGAGTCTGTTTAATCGTATTCGTGTCGGGTTTTATAAGGTTAGTAGCGGCGTTCGTCCAAAAAATACGGAAAGCATCGTTGCCTTCCAAACGGTATTGCGCCCCGAGTTCGGCGCGAGTTTCAAGGTAACTTGAGTCGCGTTTATACAATTCAAAATTGCCTGTTGCGCCCACGGGCAATCGGAAAAGGTACGGAATATTTAGGGCGATTTTCCCTTCGGGCGATTCGGGGCGGGCTTGTAGCCAAGTAAGCGTAAATTGTTCGCCGCCGCCAAATAAATTCTGAAAAGCAATATCGGCATTACCTGTCACTAACAAGGTATTTTCCTTTTTTGCGTCGGGCAAAAAGCCAATCAATACATCGAACTGACTGGCGCGTTTGCGGGTTAAAAACAGGTGTAAACGCGCTTTTTTACCCGAAAATTCGGTCAAATTAGCCTGCGTTTCTTCCAAAAATGGCAGCTCGGCCAATCGAGCGCGGACTTTTTCAATTCGGCTTTCGTCGTAAATCATGCCCCTTTTAATTCCTAAATATTGCGCCAAAAAGCGGTTACTTACTCGCGCCTTGCCGTCTATTTGCAGCGTGTCAAAGGTGAAAAACTTGCCCTTTTTCCACGCAATTTCCGCTGTAATTTCGCCTTTTAGAGGATAATCAACTGCTACATTTTGCAAAAAAACGGTGCAGAACGGGTAGCCATGCGTTTCGCCCCAACGCACGAGTTTCTCCTTTAATAAATTCAATTTTTTAGTATCAAAATAATCATTTTTACGATATAAAAAATCTTGATAACCAATGTTTTCTAACACTAAAGTATCGATATTAGTATCGGTATTAGTATTTTTCAATAAAATGCCCTTGTATTTGCTACCCGCGTGAAAAACGGCATGAAACTCTGTGTAAACGCCCTTACTAACGCGCTGCAAGCTATCGATAGAGCAAGCCCAAAAACCGCGTTTCTGAAAATCGGAAAACAGCGAGTCGGCAGCATGAAAAACAGCGGTGCTGTCTGTGTAGCCTTTGCTGAAAAGAGAGCTATTGCTGCCTGTACAATCGGGGCAATTGACGGTCAGTCTGCATTGCGCGAAAGCAGCATGAAACAGCCCGAAAAAGAAAAAAAGAAAAGAAAGGCGCATGGGTTTATCTGAGAACTATGATGTATTTGATGGTATGATGCAGGGTATGATGCAGGGTATATTTTCAATGTATATGCACGTTCCTAAAAACCCATAAAAGAGTAACGACAAGAACGGCAAAAACGCTGCAAAAAGCCTGCAAAATTACAATAAAAAAGTGTAGTATTCTCATTCGGGCGATAGATTTAAACAGATAAGCAACTATTTTGAACCAAATAAGGTACCTAAGAAACACCTAAGAAGGTTAGTCACCTAAGATTTTGTGGGTTGAACACGCTAAAAAATAGGCTGTTGTGCCCTTATGTGGTTCAATTTAAAATCGACTTAACTTTTCAACCTACCAATCAAAAGGGTATGCTTTCCTTAGGTAGTTTGTGGCTTAAAACGCAAAGCCATTTTTTAACTCCAGCGTTTCCGCAAACTATCTCCGGCGTTTCCGCAAACTATCTCCAGCGTTTCCGCAAACTATCTCCAGCGTTTCCGCAGATGGAGGTTTAAAAGAGGACGCAAGGGTTGTTTAATCTTCGTTTAAAGCGCAAACCTAAGCAGTTCTGAAAAAAATTTGCGGCGAAAATGAAAAAATGACAAAAACAATACGACTTTAGTCGTATTTTTGCGCTGCCAAAAACACTTTTGGAGCTTAGAAAACCCCTATTACGTTGTAATATAACAGTTGCTTACCTCTCTTTTAAGTAATAGTGTATAAATATCGATACATTAAACCCTGTTAAATAGGGCGTTCTGCGAAAAAATAACCGTATTTATTTTGGCTTTGCTAATCTTACGATTTGCCGCAGGTGCTTACCCCATTTTTACCCCAATATTGCCACCTATGTATTTTTCTTACGCCGAGTTTTACCATATAACGTTGGGTATGCTACTGATGATGTTTGGGTACATCGTAGTAAACTGGATTCAAATACGCAAAACAATATATGGCTATTATGCTTTTTATATTGGGCTTCAATGGCTATATTTCTACCTTATACAAGACAATATCTTGTCGGGGCAAGCCATGACAAGTACTTGGCTGATTTTAACAACACGCTGTTTTGCTTGGGCATTATATAATATATTCGCAATTTCATTCTTAGAGTTGCCCCTGCGCGACAAAAGCCTTTGCCGCTACCCCCAATGGAATATTGCGCTGTCGGCTATTGCCTTTGTGAGCATGAGCATTTGCTACTACATAGGTAGAGATGATTTGGCAAGGGCGATCACCGATAATGTCAAAATCCTTATTTACTTATTGGGTTTGATTGTTGTTTTTAAAGTCTTAAAATGGCGTATTCCGATAAGTAATTATTTCGTGTTGGGTTCGCTTGCCCTTATCCTATGCGAAATGACGAATATTATTTTAGCCAAAACCTGCCATACCAACCTGGGTATCAGCGAATTGCGTCATCTTTCACCTGATAACCCATTCGCCCATTTTGGTTTTTTCTCCATCATCGGCGTTGTCCTCGATTTGAGTTTTCTAACACTCGGATTAGTGTATTTGCACCGCGAGTCGACCTTAGAAAACCTCCGCGCCGAATATGAGAAAAAACGCGCCTTGGAAGACGAGCGAAACCGCATTGCTCGCGATATGCACGACGATTTGGGCAGCGGACTGAGTGCCTTGCAAATGATGAGCCAAGTAGCTGCACACACGCACACGCCTGGCTCGATGCAAACGAGCGTAGAGCGCATTGCTTCGCTTAGTCAAGAACTCAATCAGCGCGTCCGCGAAATTGTTTGGACAACCTCCAGCGAAGCCGACACCTTGCCAAGCCTTATCTACTTTCTGCGTCGCTTCGTCGCCGACTTAACCGATGCACAACACCTTGATTTTCAAAGCAATATACCCGACGACCTGCCCGACCTGCCTATTACGGGCGCGGTTCGCCGCAATGTGCTTTTGTGTGTGAAGGAAATTTTGAATAATAGCATGAAATACGCTCACCCTACCAAAATAGCGATGAGCGTAAACATTCACAACGAATTGCTAACTATACATCTTAGCGATGACGGGCAGGGTTTTGATATAGACCTTGCGCTACAACGGGGCGGCAACGGCTTGCGAAATATTCAGCAACGCATGGCCGAAAT
>JBEEMU010000213.1:0-4611 GCA_041192485.1 Bacteroidota bacterium
AATAGAAATCGGAGGCTGCAATAAGTGGTTTATAGATAAAGAAAATCAACTTATTACAGAGTTTTCAACGGGAAATTTGACACGTCACGCGCCGCAAGCCTACCAGTATGTAAAAGGGCAAAAAGAGCTGATTGCTATTCAATTTGCTCGCAGCGACGAGGGTTATTTAACCTATAAACTTGGTAAATACGATGAAAGTTTGCCCTTAGTTATTCATTAAATATTCATCAAATATTCATTAAATATTCATTAAAATAATAAAAAAGCCTAATAAAGCCGTAAATAGTAGGGAAATAAGGGAAACAGGGATTTTTGGTATGATATTTTCTATAAAGATAGTGAATTTTCTACATAAAACCACTATTATCGATGAATCTACTTTTTCTACTACGTTTATCTTTCATCTTCTCCGCTTGCCTGTCCGTCAATACAGCCATTGCCCAAGGCTTATCTGACGAAGATGACGAGTGGGAAACAGAAACGCTCGATGCTTTGCAGCCTATTTGGATACAAAGCCGAGCCAAAACAGTTCCGCAAAATACGCCGCAAACGACAACAAAAAGTGCAACACCTGTTAATCGCCCGCGTATCGCGCTCACTGGCGCAAGTTTGCCAACCGCAGCCAAGCAAGACGAAGCTAAAATAGCCGCCAAGCAAGCAGAAACAAAGGTTGTTGCGGAAAGCACGGCTACCCCCAAAATAGCTCCCCGAAAAACAGCGGCTATCGGTGTGCGTTCGCGCCCGCTTACTTTAACTAAAAAGACGATGGCTAACGGGGCGGATTTGTCCGTTTCTACCCCCGAAATTACGCTGGCCGAAGCCAAAAAAGAACCCGAAATAAAGCTGCCCGAAAACTTATTTTTACAAAACGATTTAGCCTTAAATTTGCCCTCCGAAGCGATAAAGCAGCCAGTTACGATTGTGCGATCGAAGCCGCTTCAATTTGATAAAAAAATAACGAATAGCGATTTGACGCTTACGAATAACGATTTAATAAATACGCCTGCCATAAATACGCCGCTGCCACAAGACGAAAAAGCAATTGCTTTGCCCGAAAATTCGATGCCCATAGGCACGGTATTAGCAAATGTAAGCCTGTCGCCAAGTATTGTTTACACGGAAACAAAGTCGATTGAAAAAGTGACCATTGAACAAGCAGAAATTGAAAAAGCAGCGGCTGAAAAAACAGAAATTGAAAAAGCAGCGGCTGAAAAAGCAGAAATCGAAAAAGCAGCAAAACCGACAAATGTAGCCGATAAAACGGTTTTAGCGGCGAGTTCTTCGACGTTGAAACCAACGACTTTAAGGACATCGACTTTCAATCCGCTTCCCGCCACAAAACCGAGTTTCGCCATTGAAACGCCGAATGAAGCGTTGCCAAAGGGAAGAATGAAAACAGGTGCGATTGATAAAAGTAAAGTAACAACGCCCGTTGAAACGAAAATAGAAGTAGCCGACGCACACCTAAATATACCTGCGGAAACGCCCCCTGTTAAGTCGGGAATTGCTGCCGCAAAATCGCCTGCAAAAGAAGTGCTTGCCGCCCAAAAAGTGACTACCGCTGAGTTAGAAGGCGACCTACGAGTAGCGTATGCGAATGCGTTTGAGCAATTCAGAGTGAGTAATTATACGCAAGCGGAGCCGTATTTAAAGCAAATTGTGGCAACGGAACCGCGTTTTGCCGATGGTTATCGTATGCTGGTGGAATGTTATGAAAAAGAAGGGAATTATAAAAAAGCAATCACTTTTTATCAAAAATACTTAGAATTTTACCCGAATAACGAGAAAGATTGGTTTAATTTATCGTTGCTTTACAGCAAAACAAAAGACATGAATAAAGCCGTTGAAGCCTGCGAACGCGCAACCGACATCAACCCCGACTATGACAAAGGAAAACGCCGTTTAGTGAATTTATATGCCGCAACAGGGCGCACTTCCGACCTCGCAGCTCAAACCTCCGACGAAGGCATTTTTAAATATGGATTAGTTTTGTATAAACAGAAAAAACTGACAGAGGCAATAGAACGCTTAAATAAAATGCAAACTCCGACCGCCGATGCACACTATTTGCGCGGCGTTTGCTACCGAAAACTCAACGAAGACGACAATGCAATTGAAGCCTATAACGAAGCTATTAATTTGCATCCAACTCATTTCGATGCGATTACAGAATTGGGTGTTTTATACTATAATCAGAAAAAATACGACTTAGCCGCGTCTTATTTTGGGCAGGCTTACTCGCTGAAAACAAGCGATATGGAAGTTGCTTTTTTCTATGGCAGAGCCTTGGTTTTCAACAAAGAAGCCAAACGCGCTATCACTTACTTGGAAAAAGTGGTGGCTGCAACCCCAAAAAATACCGACGCAAAACGGTTTTTGACTTACGCTTACTACGAGGCTGATAAACAACAAGACAGCGAAGAAACGAAAACGAAGGCAAAAAATGAAGCTCCCACAGGATTGACCGAAAACACGTCGAAAATACGCAATTTATACTATAATGACGGTTTAAAAGCGATGCAAAGCGAGGATTTTCACGGTGCTATCCAAAAATTTGAGCAGGCCGCAAAAGAGGACAACCGCGAGCCGCGTATTCCGTACAGCATTGGTTTGGTGCATTTTAATTTGAAAAATTATGCAAAAGCAGTAGAATATTTCAACAAAACGGTAAAATTAGACCCGAACTATGTGAAAGCCTACGAAGCCCTGGGCAAAACGTATTATGCCCAAGAAAACGCAGATAAAGCCACCGAAAACTATGAATTGGCGATACAAAAAGGAGCGGCTACGGTAGCAAATTACAGCGAGCTGGCAACCGTTTACTCGTTTAGTAATCAAGCTGAACGCGCCGTTATTTACTACGAGAAAGCGGTAAAATTAGCTCCTGAGAATGCCGAAATTCGCTTTAATTATGGCACTACTTATTTGGGCGCACACCAATATACAAAAGCTATCGAGCAACTGCAAAAAGCAACTGAATACGCTCCGCAATATTGGGCCGCCTACTACAACATAGGGCAGGCGTATTTGCGGCAAGAAAAATTAGACGAAGCGATGGAAATTGGCGAAAAGCTGATTAAGCTAAACCCACAGTATGCAAATGGTTATACGATTTGTGCGATTGTTTGTAATAAACGCGGCGATTCTTACAATCAAGATAAATACGCAAAAATGGCAAAAAAATTAGACCCATCGCTTCCATTCGATTGATTTTGATAATTCCATTAAGGACTCAGGAAACAAATAACGTAACTGTTTAGGTGGTTTGTGGTTTGAAACGCGGGGTTATTTTTTAAACGTAGCCTTTCGCAAGGTTAGCACGGACTTTCGCAGAGCATGGGGTTAAAAGCGGACACAAGAGGTGTTTAAACTTCATTTAAACTTCGTTTAAACCGCAGACCTAAACAATTAAAATAACAATCCAAAAAAAAGTACTCAAAAATTCCGAACAAAAGTCGCAAGCGCTTGGCGTTTTGCGGCTTTTGTATTTTATTTTCAACTTTTATTGAGCTATTTTCATAAAAAAACACTACCTTTGTGCAATAATTTAAACCGTTTCTACGGAAATAAGTAGTAGTATATAAATAATCGCTACATTAAACCCTGTTAAATAGGGCGTTCTGCGGAAATAATAACCGTGTTTATTTTGCCGCAGGCGCTTATAATCATTTATCATTTAAAAAAGTGCCTTACCACTCACCACTACACCTCTTCGCTGACCTCAATTTGCCGATAGACGGCAATGCGCTCGATAAACAAACATTATCTCTTGCGCGAAAAATGCTTTTGGCAGAAATTGACCTTAGCAGCACCCAAACCATTCAAAAAGGCACCATAGAGTTGAGTAAAAATGATGTACTCAACCTTTTTGATGACTTGAAAAATAACGATAATTTGACTTATCATCATGCTATTTTTCAAGATTACGCCTTATTGCATTTTTTAGAAGAATTCAAATTGGAAACGCCTGCCGGAAAAGTATCCCTTTCGGATATGTATTCCGCCAAAACGGCCAACTATACCCGTTTTGCGAGTAATGACGTGTACAAAGAGTCGGCTTTCTTGCATTTTATAAGCCCATACTTTCGCGAAGCCTACCAGATTATAAACCAACGCGCCCTAGAAAAACAAGATAGAAATACGATGTTGTTAGTTAATCAAAATCAGCGTTTTATGACTTCGAACGACGAATTTGACGCATTTTCACGCATCATGCTATCGCTAAACGGCAAAGAGGAAATCGCAGAAGAATTGCAAGCACGCATCGAAAGCGGACAGGCTTATGTAAGCCAAGAAGTAAGCGATTGTTCCAGCGGCAACTTGATAGATTGTTTAAACTTTTTACCCGATTTTTTTGAAAACTTCCGTGGTATTTACTCCATTTCACTTATCAATATTGGTGTCGTTTTACACAATAGAAAACGCTACGATTTGGCACAAAGCGTGATTAGCAATGCGCAACAATTGAAAGTTTCCCCGTATTATCGCACACAGTTAGAAAAATATTACAAAGACTTGGTATTAGACGGGCCAAAAAGCGGTTATACAAGCCCAAACACAGGCGCAGGCGGAAGCAGCGTAAGTTGGACAACTATTTTTATCATCTTAGGC
>JBEEMU010000214.1:0-3904 GCA_041192485.1 Bacteroidota bacterium
ACTGGATGCACGCCTATAAACCAGAGATGGAAACGGCTTCGAGTAGCGAAAAGTCGGTCTATTTTTCTGCTGAACTGCAAAAAATAAATAAAGTTAGCCGTATTATGCTGAAAATGACGCAACTCGGAAAGGAAACTTGTGCAAAATACCCGAAAATTCAGGGGGAGAAGCCCGAAGAAAAGGCGGTAACAAAAACCACGAGTACTCAAAGTAGTACTCAAAGCAGTACTCAAAGTAGTACTCAGGGTCGCACTCAAAGCAGCACGTCTGTTGCGAAAACCGAAATGAAAGTAGGGGACAAAACGACGACCAAACCCCAAGAAACAACGACCACTAAAACCTCGACGAAAACAGGCAGCGAAGCCTCAAAAACAGGCAGCGAAGCCTCAAAAACGACTGAAAAACCAACTGAAACGGCTGGAAAAGCAGAAAAAACACCCTCACAACCGCCGCCGCCGTCTTCCCCGCCCTCCTCGCCAACGAACGTGCAAGCAGTGCCGCCGCGCGTATCGTCGGGGGCAGCGAAAGTACCGCGATAAAAGTTCACCAGACAAATCAAAAAATGAAAATAAGTATTAATTTAGGGAAAGCCGAACTTGTAAAAGAAAGCAATATTATTATTGGTATCGATTTGGGTACAACGAATAGTTTGGTGGCTTATATAAAAGAGGGCAATCCTGTTTGCGTAAGCGATTCGGAAGGCAAAAATACCTTGGTGCCATCGGTTTTGCACTTTGCCGCCGACGGTAAAATAGTCGTGGGCGATGCCGCACAACAAAAATTGGTGTCTGACCCGCAAAACACCATTTATTCGGTCAAACGCTTGATGGGCAAATCGTATCGAGATGTCGAAAGGACGAATAGTCGCCTCGGCTATCAAATTATCGATGACGACACCGAAAGTTTGGTGAAAATCCGTATTGGCACTAAATTTTATACGCCAGTTGAGCTTTCTGCCAATATTTTGACGGAATTGAAAGCGCGTATCGAAGTCGAATTAGGCGAAAAAGTGCGGAAAGCCGTGATTACAGTACCCGCTTATTTTAATGATGCACAGCGACAAGCCACTCGCGACGCAGGCAAATTAGCAGGCTTAGATGTTTTGCGCATCGTAAATGAACCTACTGCCGCAGCCTTGTCGTATGGCATCGGGTTGCCTAACGGGAATGATGAAATCGTGGCGGTTTACGATTTGGGCGGCGGGACATTCGATATTTCTATCTTGCGCATCGAAGACGGCGTTTTTGAAGTTTTAGCAACAAACGGCGACACTTTTTTAGGCGGCGATGATTTTAATAAAGCTATCATCGACGGGTGGATAGCCACTTATTTTCAAGGCATCGATGCCGATATAGACGAAAATACGGCGGCTATATTGCGCCGCGAAGCGGAAATTGCAAAGAAAATATTGTCGGAAAACGACACTTTTCAAAAAGAAATAAGCCTAAACAATACCCGAAAAGTAACGCTAAAAATAACGCGCACCGAATTTGAAAAACAAATTAAACCCTTGATAGACAAGACGTTGCAGGCTTGTAAGAACGCTTTAATAGACGCTAAAATCAATACTAAAAATAACGCTAAAAATAACGCTGAAAATAATGTTGAAAATAATGTTGAAAATAACGCTGAAAATAATGTTGAAAATAGTTTTGGTGCTATTTCAAAAGTCATCATGGTGGGCGGCTCTACGCGGATTCCTGCGGTAAAAGCCGCCGTTAGTCAGCTGTTTGCAAAAACGGTTTTTGACCAACTTAACCCCGACGAGGTAGTGGCACTTGGTGCCGCAGTACAAGCCGATATTTTGGCGGGAAACAACCGCGATTTGCTGCTATTAGACATCACGCCGCTATCGCTCGGCATAGAAACGGTTGGCGGGCTGATGGACACAATTATTCCGCGCAACACGAAAGTCCCCGCTCGATTTGCTCGAAATTACACGACTTCTGTTGATGGGCAAACTAAACTCAAAGTTGCCGTTTATCAAGGCGAACGCGATTTGGTACAAGACAATCGCCTGTTAGGTGAATTTACCCTAACGGGCATTCCTGCGATGCCTGCCACGTTACCGAAAATCGAAATTGCATTTATGTTAGATGCCGATGGCATTTTGAAAGTGAGGGCAAAGGAATTGCGTAGCGGCGTGGAGCAGCAGGTAGAAATGCGCTCTCAGTATCAATTGACGGAAGAAGAAATGGCTTTGATGTTATTAGACAGTATTAAAAATGCACAAACCGATATGAATATTCGTGCGCTTTTAGAAGCCAAAAACGAAGCGAATAATATCTTACATTCAAGTGCGAAGTTTTTAATACAACACGCTGCCTTGCTTTTAGAAGAAGAAAAAATTACGACACACTATTTCATCGAACAACTTAAAATAGCCGTGGAAGGCGATGACAAAAACGCCATAAACCGCGAAATGGCCGCCCTAAATGAATTCACCGCGCCCTTAGCGCACCGCGCAATGGACGCTACTATTTTGCAGGCGATGACGGGTAAGCAAATTAGCGAAGAAGTGTGATGTGCTGTACATTCCTATAAGACGTAAGAGCTAAAATCGACTTCACTTTTCAAGCTATCAACCAAAAGGGAATAAATTATAAAAGCTCCATTTTCTTCACTAATTGGATAAACTCTTCGCGATAGCCTTCGGCATCTTTTCCGAGTGCTGTCTTTGCGAGGTCTTTGACTTGACCGTAGGTAGCCGTGCCTTTAAACGCCGACTGCCGCAATAGCAAACCAAATTCGGCAACAGCCGCCGCAAAACGGAAGTTTTCAGAGGCTTCGGCAAACGACTTTGTGCTATTGAGTAATATATGTTCTATTTTCTGACTTTTATCCGAATTTGGTTGTTTGTAACGGATTTTTACGGTCAAAAGTTCGTTGCTTTCGGCCGCTTTATTGGGTATGAGTGTTTGATATTTAAGCGAATCTACTGCGGCTAAATAGGTGCTTTTTGCGTCTTTCGGCATGATTTCATAAAGTGCCGTTACGGTGTGACCGCTGCCCATATCGCCTGCGTCTTTGGTGTCGTCGTTGAAGTCTTCGTTGCGTAAAGCGCGGTTTTCATAGCCGATTAAGCGATAGGCTTGCACCAAATTCGGGTTAAATTCTACCTGTAATTTCACGTCTTTTGCCACCGTGAAAAGCGTGCCGCCAAACTCGTTTACAAACACCTTTTTCGCTTCCAAAATATTGTCGATATAGGCATAATTTCCGTTGCCTTTGTCGGCCATTGTTTCCATTTTATTGTCTTTATAATTGCCCATTCCGAAGCCGAGACAACTTAGAAATACGCCTGTTTTGCGCTTTTCTTCGATGAGCGTTTGCAAAGCGGCATCGCTACTTGCGCCCACGTTGAAATCGCCATCGGTGCAAAGTATCACGCGGTTATTGCCGCCTTTCACCAAGTTTTTGAGGGCTTGTTTATACGCCAATTCGATGCCTGCGCCGCCTGCTGTGGAGCCGCCTGCGCTTAGGTTTTCTATTGCCGCTTTTATAATTTCTTTCTTATTGCCTGCCGTAGGTTCCAACACCGTTCCCGCCGCGCCTGCATACACCACTAAGGTAACGTTGTCTTGGGGGCGCAATTGCTCGACCAATAAATTCAGCGATTTTTTTACCAACGGCAATCTATTCTCCGAATTCATGGAGCCGCTCACATCTATCAAAAACACTAAATTGCTGGCGGGCAGTTGCGAAATAGGAATGGTTGCCGCTTGCAAACCAATACGCACGAGCCGCAAGTTCGCATTCCAAGGCGAGGCTGCAACTTCGGTACTGACCGCCACAGGGTCGTTGCCTTTTGGCTGCTCATAATGGTAATCAAAGTAGGTGATAAACTCCTCGATGCGCACCGCATTTTTATTCGGCAATTGATTATTATTGATTAGCGCACGGG
>JBEEMU010000215.1:0-2648 GCA_041192485.1 Bacteroidota bacterium
ATTACCCCAAAACCGAATGTATTATTTGGCGAAGCGGTCGGGCTATCGCCACCGCAACCATCAGTTGTGGTAGCGTGATTAGCGGTTTGCTCAAATATATCTTCAATCATTTCTACACGACCTGCTAAAGCGGGTTTCGCGGAAATGAGCAAGGCAACGGCTCCTGCAACATGCGGGCCTGCCATGCTTGTACCGCTCCAGTTTGAGAACGAACCGCCTGGAGTGACTGACCGCACATTTACACCCGGAGCCGATACATTAGGTTTCCGGCGGTTGCTGCCATCAACCGTAACAGGGCCTCGGCTACTAAAGTTTGCAATACCGTCCATATCGTTGCTCGCGCCTACCGAAAAACTCGGCTCAAACATAGCCGCAGGGTCTTGCACCGTGCTGCAACTACTTCCGCTATTACCCGCCGAAACGACGACCACGATACCCGCAGCTTTGACATTCGCAACGACCGCGTCCATGACACTAAAATTGGACGCATCGCAGCCCTCGTCGGGCGGGCAACCCCAAGAGTTATTGATAACGTGTGGTGCTTTTGTGGGGTCAGGGCTTGCGTTTGCTAAATTTGTTGGCGCAATAAACCATTGAAAACACTCGATATAAGTAGAGGGCATTCCCCAGCCGCGCTCCATATTGCGGCAGCCGATGAATTTTGCATTCGGCGCAACGCCAATACTCGTACCTGCGTCGTCCACGTTGCCAACCATCGTGCCTACCGTGTGCGTACCGTGTGCATTATCATCGTTAGGTGCTTGAATATCGTAGCCCAACGGATTATCGTCGGTAAAATGTGGATTTCGTCCATGAATCGCATCGTGCCAGTTATAATTATGGTCAGCGGTTGTGCCGTTCCAGCCTCTGTATTTTTCTTTAATCGGCACTTCTTCCCACGAAATGCCCGTGTCTTGCCCTGCAACCACCACGCCTTGCCCCGTATAGCCAAGCGACCACACTTGGTCGGCCTTTATTTTAGCGATACCCCACGTTACATTTGCCAAAATTCGGGCTTCTGTTCCGTTCGTTGTGTGCGGCGCAGGCATCGGTTTAGCATCGCTCAACGAGCCGTCTAAAATAATTTCGCGCACCTCGCTCCTTTCTGCAATTCGCTGCAAATCGGTGGCGGTGACGTGTTCTACAAACACCGCATTTACCGCCCAAAATGAGCGAAATTGCAAGTTATTTGCGGTCAAACTTGCCTTTAAATTAGCTTGTGTACGCATAGCCGTTTGTGAAAGCTGTGTATAAACATAGGTTCCGCGCTCGTCTTTCGTATCGAAAGAGCGAGCTAACGATACATCGGCCTGCTCTTGCAACACAATTAACACATCGACCGTCCCGAATGTTTGAAGTTTTCGCATCGCCGAGCGGCCTATTTTCTGCTGCCAGTCGGGGGCATTAGCGAGCGTCAAACCCGCAAAAAACAAACATAATGCGGTGGTAATAATGTTTTTTTTCATGATATAAAAATGATTTTATACTAATTTTATACTAATTTTATACTAATTTTATACTAAACGAGTTTGTAAAATAAACTTCTAAAATAAACCTAAGTAAAGCATATAGAACAGGGTGGAGCCATTACAATAGTGTTAGCCCATTATACGCATTAACCTTTATGGAATGGTTTGGCTCTGTTTATTAAAAATGTCTTACTAATCTTGCGTAAAATAGCGATGATTTTGCTCAAATCCTTCTTATTCATACTATCCTACTCTTACGATGCAGGGGCAATAATTGGCGCGTCGGGTACTACTTTTAACGGGAGTTTTGCCAAAATAAAGTCGCAAAAGCCTTGCAAGCCACGCTCTATATCTACATTAAAGTTAAAGCCCGAATAATATAGAGAAAACAGTCGGGTTTTTACCGTGTAATTCATTGAGAATGGGAGCAATAAGAAACTCTGATTTTGCTTTTTCTGTGTCTAATGAAATATTTTAGCCCGAAAGAGCGTTTCTGCCAGCCATGCACTCGGCTCGACAGGGGCGATAATTTGGTCTACAAATAAATCGACAATGATGGTCTCTAATCCTAATGTTTTCAAGTCGTCAAAAGTAAATTTGGAATAGGGTTTTGTGTTGCGTTTTGCCATAGTTGTTTTTAATTAATTGATTGCGTTACTTACAAATACAACTTCCCAAATTTGCTCGGATTGCTTTCGCGCAGGAGTTCATAAACAGTTTCAAAAACTGTGTCGGCGCTTGGTTTCGAGAAATAATCGCCTTCGGTACCGTAAGGGCTGCGGCCTGCAAAAGCGGTAATGGTGCGCGGTGCGCTATCTAAATAGCGGTAGCCGTTTTGCAGCTCTATTATTTGTTGCAAAATATAAGCCGATGCGCCGCCAGGCACGTCTTCGTCTAAAACAACCAAGCGGTTTGTTTTTTTCAACGACTCCACAATTGCGTGTTTTATATCGAAAGGCAGCAGCGTTTGCACGTCGATGAGTTCTACGGAGATGCCTTTTTCGGCTAATAAAACCATGCCTTCTTGCGCAATGCGCACACAGGAGCCGTAGGTCACGAGGGTCACATCATCGCCGTTTTGCAGCGTTTCGGGTGTGCCAAACGGAATATTAAAACTCAATAAATTGTCGGGCTGCGTTTCTTTTAGACGGTATCCGTTCAAACATTCAATGACCAAAC
>JBEEMU010000216.1:0-2735 GCA_041192485.1 Bacteroidota bacterium
CGCGACGAAGCAGACGGAAAAGCACCGCTTGTGCGCAAAGATAGAATCCGCGTCTAAAAAACACCTTCTCTAATATTTTGAATGGTATAAATAAAAGAATCCTCTTACTGTTAATTCAGTAAGGGGATTTTTTTGTCGTTTGGAAAATAAAAAAATGCGAAAAATGCGATTTTTCCATAGGAAGCCTTACCTTTGCACAGTTTTTTATTAATAAGTTCTAAGAAGTCATTCCAGTTAATGCTATAGGCTTCTTGGCTGGTGGGTCTTTAGCCCACCACACAACTCGAAGTCCGTTGAAAAATCGGAATTAATTTATGGAGCGGGCTAAAGACCCAGCTCGCCGAAACACTCGTATTTATCCGACAGGATTAAGTTGAAAGACCACTAAGATGCCAGCGGCAAATCGTAGGCGAACCAAAGCCAAAAGAACACTATTATCATTACTATTTGTGTAAAAAACATGAGCATAAAAAAAACAAAGCCAAGCGTTTCGGCTAAAAACCAACAAAATACACCGAACCAAACCGAAAATACAACGGTCGAAACCTTAAAAACGCCGCAAAAGCCCGCACCAGCGTGGTCGGATATTGCCGCTTCTCCCCTATTCAAAACGCTTTTTTGGGTTTTATTAGGCGTGATGGCCATCGCAATGCCCTACTTGAGTTTTGATTATGGCGTTTCGGGCGACGAGAACGTTCACCGCTTGTATGGCGAAAAAGTCCTTGATTACTTCCTGTCGTTTGGTGCCGATAAATCGTATTGCGACCCCAAGGTTTTCAAGGTAAACAACCTTTTTTACTACGGCGTATCGTTTGATTTGCTCGTAGCTATCATCAATAAACTACGCGGAACAACGGCTGTTTACGAAACTCGCCACTTGGTAAACGCACTATCAGGCGTGTTTTTATTCATGGGCGTAGGCAAATTAGCGAAAGAACTCGGCGGTTGGCGCACGGCGTTCATCGCTTTGGTCTTGATAATTCTATCGCCTGCCATTTTTGGGCATAGTATGAATAATTTGAAAGATATTCCGTTTGCCGCAGGCTATATTTGGACGCTCGTTTACACCCTGCGTTTTATCAAAGAGCTGCCTACCGTTAGCAACCGAACCTTGCTAATGCTTGCCTTAGCAATGGCTTTAACCCTCAGTATCCGCATCGGCGGTTTATTAGTATTTCCGTATTTGGTGCTATTTTCGGCTACCACTTGGTTGTTTTTACCACACACTCGCGCCGCATTTTTAGCAGGCGGCACCCATTCCTTCGCCGCAAAATTGGCGTTAGTCTTAGTTGGGGCGTATATTTTGGGAATAATCACCTGGCCTTACGCGCTCGAAAGCCCTATTTCGCACCCTTTGGAAGCCTTAGGTGCCATGGAAAAATTTGGAACAAGTATTCGAATGCTTTTCGAAGGAAAAATGATTTTTTCCAACGAAGTGCCTTGGTATTATATCCCGAAATACTTTTTGATGACCTCGCCAATCGTTATTTTTGTCGGTATTATCACCACAAAAATCATGTTTTTCGTGCATCGCCGCAACGGATATATGCCGCTTTTATTAGGTATTTTAGCGTTTGCCGCAACATTCCCCGTTGTTTACGCCATTTACAAACAATCGCCACTATACGACGGAATGCGCCACTTTCTATTCATTTACCCTGTCATTGTGGCAATATGTGCGTATGGTTTTGATAGCGTTTTAGATTATTTCAACGAAAATAACGGAGTAAAATACGGTTTTACCGCTGTTATAGGCCTGCTTTGTTTATTGCCATTGAAATGGATGATACAAAATCACCCACATCAATATATTTATTTTAATGAATTTATGGGCGGCGAAAAAGGCGCGTTCGGCGAATATGAAACCGATTACTGGATGAACTCTACGCGGCCAATGGCAAAATGGTTTATGGAAACTTATAAAAAAGACTTGGAAAGCGGTAAAAAAATGTATATCGGCTCCGATTGTATCGACCAAATAGATTACGAAATTCACCGTCGATACCCGAACGCCATTCCAACTTATGTGCCTTATGCGAACCGAAGCGATAAAAAATGGGATTATGCCATCTTCGTTACCCGCTTCATCGACCCCGATTTACTGAAAAGCGGGTGGTTTCCTGGCGATAAAGCTATTCATACCGAACTGGTTGATGGCGTTCCCGTAGGAGCCGTTTTAGCCCGAAAAGAAGGGTTTGATTTGCGCGGGTCGGAAGCCTTGAAAGCCAATAATCTCGCCTTAGCTGACAGTTGTTATACCGCAGAGTTAGCGAAATACCCACGCAATGAAGCCGTGCGTTTCAATCTCGCCAATTTATACACGCAACTCGGCAAAGTAGAAGAAGCAAAAAAACAGTATAATGCCGTTTTAGCCGTGGCTCCCAATCATACATTCGCCTTAAAACAGCTCGGCATGATTTACCTAAAAGCCAACGATATGAAAGGCGCAGAAGACATTTTATTGCGCGTTTATAAAAACGGAAAAGACCCCGAAACAGGCTATTATTTAGCGATAATTTATATGCAAAAAGGCGACGTGGAATCGGCAGCGCACTTTATAGACGAAGTGTTGCTTCAACAACCCGACTTGCAAGCAGCTCTCGACTTGCAAAAACAGATTTATAGTCGCCGCAGGTAGTAATCTTTACATAGTGGGGGAAATACATCGAAAAAGAATGGCGGTCTCCAAACAATTGTTTCGAGACCGCCATTCTTTTTTTCAGTAGTCCTACCTT
>JBEEMU010000217.1:0-5675 GCA_041192485.1 Bacteroidota bacterium
GACTAACTAAATTTAAAAACCCAAAATTACCATGAACCATGCAAGAAAAAAGTGGGCAAGAACGTAAGAATCAAATCCCGATAACCGCAAAAAACGGCAAAAACTACCTGCTTTTAATCGGGATAGACCAGTACGCCCCCGAAATTGGCGTGCTGCAAAATGCTGTGCGCGACGCAAAGGCTATCGGCAAGATGCTGACCGAAGAATACGGCTTCACGCTGCTCGCCAACCCGCTCTTCGACAAAGACGCTACGCATGACAAGATTCTCGATGCCCTCGAAGCCGCGGCCGAAACATTAGGCAACGCCGATAGTTTGCTCGTGTACTATTCGGGGCATGGCTTGCTGAACCCGGTGCTTAACACGGGCTACTGGCTGCCTATCGGCGCGAAAAAAGGTTTGAGGTCGTCCTATTTACCTAATTCTACTGTCCGCGACCACATTAGAGCCATCAACTGCCGACACCTTGTCTTAGTTTCCGACTCGTGTTTTGCAGGTACTTTCCTACTAAAAGGAACCCGCGCTACCGACAATTTCTCGCTTTTAGACCTCGAAAAACGCGACTCGCGCTGGGTAATTTGCTCAGGGCGCGAAGACCAAGTGGTAGCCGACGGACTCGGCGGCACTCACAGCCCTTTTGCCGACAGCCTTTTAGACATTTTGCAAAACAACGAACAGCAGCATTTTAATTTGGCAAGCATCGAGCAACTGCTCATACAACTAACCGCCACAAAATACCCGCAAACGCCCGTGATTGCGCCCTTAAACGACCCGAAGCACAAACAAGGGCAGTTCGTTTTTCGTAAGGAAACCGACGACGACACCCTCGCTTACGAAGCCGCAAAAGCCAAAAACACGCCCGCCGCTTACACCGATTATTTGCAAAAAGGCTACACAAAACACGCCGCCGATGTGCGCACACGACACAATGCGCTGGAAGCCGCCGACCGTGAAAAACGTGCCGCCGCCGACCGCGCCGCCGCCGCAATACGCGAAAAAAATGCCTACAACTTATTAGATGCAAAGTTCGCAAAAGGAGACCTCAGCCTCGGCGACGAAATCCGCCTCGCAAACTCCTTTTTAGAAACTTTCCCGCAAGGCAATTATATAAAAAATGTGAAAACCCTTTTAGAGAATGCCGACGCAAAATTTGCTGAATTAGAAAGATTAGAACAAAAACGCCAAGCCGAAATTTTGCGCAAGCAAGAAGAAGAAAAAAAACGTAAGGAAAAAGATGAGCAGGAACGGAAAGCCGAAGCACTGCGCAAAGAGGAGGAGCGTAAGCGAAAATGGCAAGATGGTATTGAAGAGCAAAAACGTCAAGCCGAAATTGCGCACAAGCGCGAAGCCGAGCGCAAACGCCAGGCGGACATTCTGCGCAAGCAAGAAGAAGAACGTAAGGAAAAAGAAGAAAAAGAGCGCAAACAGCAAGAAAAATTAGAGCAGGAACGCCAAGCCGAAATTTTGCGCAAGCAAGAAATAGAGCGCAAGCAAGAAGAAGAACGGAAAGCCGAAATTGCGCGCAAACAAGAAGAGGAACGAATACGCAAGCAAGAAGAGGAGCGTGTAGTAAAAGAAGCGCGTACCCTTCTTTACCGCAGAATTGGCTTTACCGCCGCCGCCGCTACCGCTTTATACATTCTTTTTATACTAATAGCGCCGTACTTTCATAAAACCGACCCGCACATTGATGCTTTGGTAACGGATATAGAAAACTATACAAACGCGGGCGACATGGAAACCGAAGCAAAAAATGCTTGGCAAAATGCCTACAAACTTGCGCCTAACGACCCGCGTTTGCAAAAATGGAAAGGGAAGTATGAAAATTAAAGCGTTTTGAAAGTGTTTCTAACAGGTGCGACTTTAAATAGCCCTATTGGCAAGCCTTTTTTCGCAAATTATATGTATTGGCTTTTTGCAAAAAGGCGAATAGTGGCAACCCGCGTCGCAAACATTCCGCTTCGCTATACTGCCCCTTTTCAAGGGCGGTGTCTAACTGGCGAAGTTTGCGTATAAATCGCCGTTTGCTGCGCTGTGCTAATGCCAGCCGAGCGGGGTGTATGACATAGCCCAAAAAGGGCAAGCCTTTTGCCACACTATTCTGCACGGTTTGCTTCATGCAGCAACCGAGCGTTGTTTCTAAATACTGGATGAATTTCGCTACTTTTTGCCGCAAATCCGCAAGGCTGCTGCTCCACAAAACCATATCGTCCATATAGCGCACATAGGCTTTTACTTGCAGTACCTCGATGGCATAATGGTCGGCTTGCGCCAAATAATGGTTAGCGAAGTACTGGCTCGTGAGGTTGCCTATCGGAATGCCTTTGCTGCGCCCATTTTCACGGTTTGTTTGATACGAATCGATGATGTCGAAGAAAATACAAATTAATTTCGGGTCTTTGTACTGCCGTAGCAAGGCCTGTTTTAGTAGTACATGGTCTATTGTTTCGAAGTATTTACGCACATCTAATTTAGCGAAATATGTGTATTTTTTGGAGAAATAAACCGCTTTTTCTATGGCCGCATAAGTGCCTTTCCCTTTCCGGCAAGCGTAACTATGGGCTATTTGGTAGGTTTCGAAATACGCGTGACACACGTTCATCAGCGCGTGTTGCACTACGCGCTCGCGGAAACTGCTTGCGCAAATTTGCCGCTCTTTCGGGTCGTGTATCGTAAAATAATGATAATCGCCTACTGGCACATCGCCGTTTAACAAGTCGGTTTGCAAAAGCCGCATATTTTCGTCGAAGTTTTTCTCAAACTGAAGTACTTCGGGCTTCGCTGTTTTGCCGCGTTTTGCTTTCCAAAAAGCCAAATACAAATTGTCTAAATCGGCAATTTTCTCTATCAAATGCCCTGCGCGTTTCATGCTTTTATTGGCGAAGTTTCGGGGATTGTTTCACTCATTTTTACGGCATATTTTTCGGCG
The DNA here is from genome assembly GCA_041192485.1 of Bacteroidota bacterium. Taxonomy (GTDB): domain Bacteria; phylum Bacteroidota; class Bacteroidia; order Chitinophagales; family Saprospiraceae; genus JBEEMU01. The sequence goes on from JBEEMU010000217.1 coordinate 2,929, forward strand.
CGTTTCTCGCCAACGCCATGTATCGTTTGCAAACTCGCTACCGTAATTTCCTTCAATTTGGCAACTTCTGCTAACTCGGCATCGGTAAAAACGATATAAGCGCGTACGGCCTCATCGTCGGCTATTTTTTTGCGCATGATGCGCAAACTCGAAAACCGGCTAAACGTGGCGGCATCCAAAACCTTCGAGTAGTCAACTTTTACCGCCAAACTCGTCGTATTACTGCTACTGCTTTCATCAGCTTTGCCGAGATGCTTGACGCTGTACGTCCAGTACTCGCCGTTTTTCGTGTTTGTAAACTGCGTATCGAAATCAACAATTCGATGGCTACGCAAAAAACGGTTCATTTCGTCGACGGCCGCATCGCTATGCAGCATCGGAATGGTGAATATTTTTAGTTGCATGGTCGGCTATAATGATATTTTTTTTGTTAGTTTTATATTTTAAGTGGTCGTGGTATCCGCAGCGCAGCTCAGCGGGGCTTGTAGAGCATATCGGGGCGATGCACCCTAATTACCCTTCGCAACATTTTCTACAAATACTTCGGTGCTACTGTGCCTTACTTAGAGCGTTGATAATACTTACTACAAATACCCCGCCACGCTGCGGATACTCGTACCCCTTTTATAACCTATTTTCAAGACTTGTAGCGGTTTTATATTTGCAAAAGGTTTGTTGGAACAAAGCCCCGACTTGGTTATCAAGAAATTATATACATTTTACACTCCTCAATTTAAAGTACTTTTTTTTGAAAATTGCTGAAATTCCTTGTTTTTTATTTTTTTGTCGTACCTTTGTTCCCAACTTTTTTATGTTAAAATTAAAATAAAAAATGAATCTTTCAGCAATTACTACAGCCTTATTTTTCGCAATAAGCACCGCGCAGGCACAGCAACAAAGTTGTGTCGATATTTGTGCGAAAGCACACACCGACTTCGCCCAAGGGAGGTTTGCTAACGCCGATAAAAAACTTAAGGTTATTGAAAAAAACTGCGGCAAAACCAAAGCAACCGACTGCCCCGATTTTGCCGCATTGCGCAAAAAAGTGGATGCCGCACTACAGTCGCCACCAAAACCCGACCCGCAGCCCGCGCCGATAGCGCAGGATAAACCCGATAAAAAAACGGATAAAAACACACCAAAAATCGATAAAAAAACGGATAAAACGGATAAAAAAAATGTAAAAACTCCGAATAAACCCAGTGAAACACCGCCTGCGGAACCCGTACTTAGCCATTCGGTACAAGCCGCCACGATAGCCGACATCGAAAATAATATGGTGCAACTGCAAGGCGGCACTTTCAATATGGGTAGCAATGTGAATACTGATGAAAAACCAGTACATTCTGTTACCATCTCCACGTTCAGCATCAGCAAATACGAAGTGACGCAAGCGCAATGGGAAGCTGTGATGGGCAAAAGCGAAAACCGCTCGTATCATAAAAATTGCGCCCTTTGCCCGGTGGAAAACGTGTCGTTTGACGATATTCAAACCTTTCTACAAAAACTAAACAGACAAACAAGAAAAACGTATAGACTACCGACCGAAGCTGAATGGGAATATGCCGCCCGCGGCGGAACTTCTTGGACGGATAACTACCCATATAGCGGTGGTAAGAACCTTGAAAGCGTGGGCTGGTACACTGAAAATAGCGGCGATAAAACGCACTCCGTTGGGCAAAGAACACCAAATCAGCACGGGGTGTACGATATGAGTGGCAATGTATGGGAATGGTGTCAGGACAACTGGCATAACGATTATAAGGCTGCACCGACTAACGGCAAAGCGTGGGAGGGTGGAGAAAGCCGCTACCGCGTGTTGCGCGGCGGCGGTTGCAGCGACGACGCGGAGGTCTGCCGTTCCGCTTTTCGCTACAACGACTCCCCCGCGGGCAGGTACTACGGCAACGGGTTTCGGTTGGCGGTTGCCTTCTAGTTTTTTCTGGAGACCCTTCCATGTCTTGATGTTTAAGCCTCAAAATGGCGTTAAGCCAAAAAAGAACGAAGATTAGGCGAGCAGATGCGAAAGACAGACGGCAACAGGGCGAAGGGACGAAGCCCTGTAGTCGGTTGTCGTAGCATCTGCTCACCGTAAGTGGCAGGTAAAGAAGACTAAACTATAGGGGGTTAGCGGCTTGCCGATCGAAATTTTTTTTGATTTTTGGTCGATTTTTTAAATTAATTGCTCCACGATTCCAATAGTTAAAACCGTTTCCGAGTTTTGGTAATTAAAATCTGATGCTACAAAATTGTTTTTGCAAAAAAAGTGCCTGCAACTTACTAAAAATGCGTATCTTTGTGCTAGGAAAATAGCCAAAAGCCGCAACCGCGTGTTGCGCGGCGGCAGTTGCAACAACAACGCGGAGAACTGCCGTTCCGCTAATCGCAACAACAACAACCCCGCAAACAGGAACAACAACAACGGGTTTCGGTTGGCGGTTGCCTTCTAGCTTAAACGTCAAGACTGGATGGTCGACAGATAAACAGGCTATTTATCCTGCCCGTGCTTGCAAAAGTACGGAAAAACACCGTGTAAAGCAATGCTTATTAGTAGCCAAAGTGGGATAGCGGCGGTCGAAAGTCGGCATTGCTTTTTCTATAAAAATCTGCAAAAATGCAAAAACTGCAACCTCTACCTATCGGCTTTCAAACCTTCAAGCGTTTGCGCGAAAGCGGCTGTTTATATATCGACAAGACCGAATTTGTGCATAAAATAGCGGATATCGGCGGCTCGTTTTTCTTGGCAC
>JBEEMU010000218.1:0-2834 GCA_041192485.1 Bacteroidota bacterium
CAAAGCCAAAAGCCTGCCGATTACTTGTGCGAGCGACCCGAAATTAGTCGGATTGCCAGGCGAGCATGGTTTCCGCTTTTTTCCCAGTTTTTACCATCATTTAGACGATACGCTTCGCGAAATTCCATTTGGCGATGCAGGGAAAAAAGTATTAGACAACTTTGTTTGCGTCAATGAAATTGTATTTGCTCACGCCGTACACCCTGTTTTTACGTTGCCCGTTATTTTAGAGGGCTCGTTGAGCAAGTTTCAGCGGTTTATTCACGACCAGCTGGCGCAAGCGAATGTGCAATTAACACCCGTGGAGCGTCAAGTATTTTCCGAAAAAATTTGGCGATTGATGACTTCCAGCGACGAGCGACGAGCCAACGAGTTCGAGCGCATTTCTTGGTGGGAATACATGGAAGCCGACTATCACTCGCAAGTGTATCGCGATTTTTTGGCACGCGGTCTTACCCGAACACTCGTGGCAGCACGCGCCGAGCGAGCCAGTGTAAAAACGGGCGGCGATATTGTTTGTCGATTACTCTGGGAGTTTAATTTAGATGGTAAAAGCATCGACAGAGTGCTTAATGGCCCCACAAATGAGGTCTGGATTCACCCTTGGCGCGACCATTTGATGCAGCAAGGCGTAAAGTTCGTGTATGGTACCACAATCAAAAAAGTATTGTGTGAAGGCGAGTATGAAACGCGGGCAGTGAAAAAATTAGTCATGGAGCAAGTGCAAGCCGACAATACAAATAAAGAAATAACCGTGACCGCCGATTACACGATTATGGCGATACCTGTGGAAGCGTTTGCCGAATTGCTTGTCAATGAAAAAAAGCAATTGGCAGACTCGTTTATCAACTGCTGGCAACGGCTAAAAGGCGAAAATGGCTATGATGAATTGTATTATTTGCTCGAAAAACACAAAATTCCGCCCCATATTTTAGAGCGAAAATATGGGCAAATAGATACGCTTTCGCTCTATCATTTATGGCAAGATGCCCAGTTGCTCTCCGCTTCCGACAACCCTAATTTTGCAGAAGACAATATAAAACCAATGCTTTTACTACACGACCCGTCGTTAGAGCATATCATTTCGTTGGCAAAAGAGGTGGAATGGATGGTTGGTATTCAATACTATTTGCGCGAAATGCCGAATATCTCGAAAGGGCATCTTGTGTTGCCCGACAGCCCGTGGGCTATAACCGCCTTTATGCAAACCGAGCATTGGAAACCGACTTGGAACCTCAACACTGCCGCACCCGATTGTAAGGCTATTTTCAGCATCGATATTTCCGATTGGAATACACCAGGCGCACAGACCACACACAAACCTGCCAAATTTTGCAGCCGCGAGGAGATAGCAAAAGAAGTGTGGGCGCAATTGCAAACAGCGTTTAATAAGGCAAATCAGACGATACTCGCCGACGATATTGTCATCGGCTACTATTTAGACGAGGCAATCACGTTCAACAAAGAGCAAGGCAATCGGGCCGAAAACGCATCGCCAATTTTGGTTAATACCGTCAATTCGTGGCACTTGCGCCCAACGGCACACACACAAATTTCCAATTTTTTCATTGCCTCCGATTATGTTAAAACCAATACTGATTTGGCAACGATGGAGGGCGCAAATGAAGCCGCTAAACGCGCTGTGAACGCGCTTTTGGCGCAAGAAGGCGTTAGTGAAAAAGAGTTTTGCCGCGTTTATACCATGAAAGTCCCGTTCATTTTCCGCGTTTATCGCTATTTTGATGCCCTCCGCTATAAAAGTGGGTTGCCCTATTCGTGTCGCGTTCTAAATCATTTACATTTATTGTCAAAATTTTATGGTTATTTTAAGGAAAAATGGGGGAGCGGCGCAAAAGAGAGCGAAACAAAAAAAACGATGGCAAAAACAGAAAGTTTAAAACAAATCGCAACTCCTGTTCCGCAAAATGCGTCTAATTGAGCGTTATCTTTTTAGGCGGCAACTCACAACGTGCGGCGCAGAATAATACACGGATTAAAGGGATTGGACACGGATAAATAAAAAAACACAATATAACTATTTTAGCCAACTACCCGATAGTTCCGTAAAAAATGACGCGGTGTTTTAAACCACAAGCAGCCTAACCAGTCCAAAAAATAAAATTAGCACAATGGCAGAAATTAGTTGGCAAGACTTCGAGCGCGTGGAGATGCGCGTAGGAACTATCGTGGAAACACGCGATTTTGAGCGGGCAAAGCGGCCTGCTTATCAATTGGTCATCGACTTCGGGCAAGAAATCGGGCTGCGACGCTCGTCGGCGCAAATCACAAACCTGTATCAAAAAGAAGACTTGGTGGGCAAGCAAGTTGTCGCAGTCGTCAATTTCCCCGTAAAGCAAATCGCCAACTTTTTTTCGGAATGTTTGGTTTTGGGCGCAGTTGCCGCAGACGGAACCGTCACGCTCCTACAGCCCGAACGAGTGGTGCTGAACGGCTTGCGCATTCTTTAAAATAGGTACAAACCTATCCCCAATTTAAACACCTCTTGCGCCCTCTTTTAACCCTCTATTCTGCGAAAATCTGCGAAAGGCTGCGTTTAAAAAACTCTCCGCGTTTAAAGCCAAAACAACCAAAACGGTTATAATTTTTTTTAAACAAACCAATGAAGCAATTAATTGTTTTTCCATTCTTCCTTCTGCTGCTTTTTTTTGTAGGCTGCAAAAGCAATAAATACTATGCGCCGGCCAGCGATTTTGCGGCAGATGCTCGCCCCGCTGCGCCCGACTATAGCAAGCCCTATTACTGGGCAGCCTTGCCGACGCAAGCCGACGAAGCCGATAAAACGCCGCGTCAAGACCTAATTGACGCACAAAATC
>JBEEMU010000219.1:0-5364 GCA_041192485.1 Bacteroidota bacterium
ATTCCTTATAGGTTTCGCGATAAGTTGGCGTATGCAGCACGGCATAAATATAATCGAGTATATCGCGTGGCGTAAGGCGTTTTTCGCCGTAGCCCGTATCGTTCAAGCCTGCATTTTCATCATAAATACAGCCAATAGAAGCGGCTATTTTTTCTGCAATAGCGGTATCAAGGTTCGGTATAGCAATGAATTTGCCGAAAGTATTGGTTTCTTTGTAGCAATAAAGCGGGAATACATTGTTTACATTGTAGGCACTATAAGTCTTATGTCCGCAAATATTTCGAGTGATAAAACCACCTGCTACTTCGCTATCAGGCACTTGTTTAGGTATTATCAAGCCGATATTCTCGCCTTTCAAAAAATGCTGCATTACTTCGCCACGCGGCATACAATGAAAGCCTTTCGATTTTCCTGTGTAATAAGTATAACGGGTATCAAACGGGCGATATTCGATGGGAATAACGTTTTTCTCAAAATCCAATTTAGAAGTTTGTAAGTCTTTCCGCGCAAGCGCAACTTGCCAGTCGCGCACATCAGCACCGAGATTAAACTTATCGCGGGCGGCTTCGTCGGTCATACCCATAAATTTTGTAATAGTGTCCGTCAATTCATCGGGGTCTTGATGGATTGTAAACGCATCGCGTGCCGTTGTTATGCCCACCGAATTGAGAATAAAAAGGTCTTTTATAGAAAAACCCTCATCGTAAATTGCTTTTTCGGCAAAGTCTTTTGGTACGAAAAAATAGTTTGGTGCAAGCATTGGCAGTTTTGCAAAATCAACCGTTTTTAGGCTGTTTTCCAATAAAAAATCGTATTTAAACTCGCGTTTGCCGTACAAATCGGCATGAAAAACGGTGGCTAACTCGCCTTTTTTCTTCGTATTATTTTTTACAAAAATATTGATACTCACACCTTGCATAATATCAAACACGTTTACATCGGGCGAGCCGTCGGCAGTGGTTTCCTTTTTTTTACTATTGCCGTGCAGGTCTATTGTATAGATAGTGTCAAATGTTTGTAGTAAATGGTAGCGCATTCCGCGAAACGTCGGGTTGTCTAAATAGCCGTGCGGATTGATAAATGCCAAAATCCCTGTCTTATTTTTAATAATCAACCCCTCGCCCATGCGCATAAACTTCACATAATCGTCGTTCAACCATTTGGCATTATGCTCTTTTAGTTTGCCGCCGCTCGGCTCTTTTTTATAGGGTTCTAAGGTGTCGTTTATCGTTTTTGTGCGGTTTGCCGAATGCCCTGCGTAAGGCGGATTGCCCATCACAATCATCACGGGTATATCGTTTTTCACGCGGTTTGCGCCGTTTGCTTCGTCGCTCAACCATTTTACAAACAGCGTTCCCGTGTCTTTGTGTTGCGGCTCTAAGGCGTTTGTCAAAAAAATATTCATCCGGCTTATATTCGGGTCTTTTTCCGCCTGTTTCGACGGTTTGTAGCCCGTTTCGTGCAGCAGTCGCTCTAATTTTATGTGCGCCATGACATACGGAGCCATTAGCAGTTCGAAGCCGTGCATACGCGGTACCAAGCTTTTTTCTATATAGGCATTCCATAGCCCTTTTTGCGTAACAAAACGCTGGTGAATATGTGTAAAAATCTCCGCCAAAAACGTGCCTGACCCGCAAGCGGGGTCGAGTACTTGTACGCGGTGCGTTTCCACCGTTTCCAGTTTGCCGGTTTCCAGATTGCGGCGTTCTATCGCTATTTTTGTATCGTCGGCGATGCCTTTCGGTATGCCAAAATCGCTTTTTAGCAAGTCATCTACGGCGCGAACGATGAAATTCACAACGGGTTGCGGCGTGTACCAAACGCCACGCGCTTTGCGCAAATCAGGATTGTAAGCCGCCAAAAAGGTTTCGTAAAAATGAATAATCGGGTCTTCTTGGCGCGTTTTTTCGCCGTAGCCGAAGTTTTTTAGCAAAGTCTTCACATCGTCGCTTGCCAAAAACGTAGCCACTAAATCGTCGATAATCCAAATAATTCGGCGGTCTAAGTCGTTTGACGCGATATAATTGAACAGTTTGCGCAAAAACGGGTTCGAGTGCGGCACGAGTGTTGCGGCTTCTTCGCGGCTGAAATTATGCAGCGTCGGGTCGTGCAGCCTTGCGGCAAACAAGCCGAACGCCACGGTTTGCGCATAGAGGTCGGAAAATTCTAAAAAGTCGAGGTCGGGCAGCAAAGCGACTTTAAAGGTCGTGAATTGACTGCGTAGCGAGCCTTCCGCAATATCAAATTCGGAATCATTTTGTTGCAATGCCTTATGAATTACATCAGCAAAAATCTTGGCTTTTGCCGCCATGCGCTCGGCGAGGTCTTCGGGCGAAGTGATGCTTACGGCGTGTTTTGCGCGGTTCGGCAAGTCGCGTATCAAGGCTTCAAAAACTTCTTTGTTTTCTGGCAACGGCTGAATTTCGCCCTTATGTAGTTCGGCAATGCGCACGGTTTCGGTCAAAACGCCGCCGGCGTACAAGCGAAATTCCATGTAATCGGTAATAAAAAGCAAATTTAAGCCGCGTTTATAGCGTTCAAACTGCTCTTCGTGGAGCGCACTATCCAAATTTTTACCAATATCCTTTGTTTCCAAATAGGCCAAGGGCAGCTGCCGTTGCTTATCGCGCACGATGAAATCGGGGCGGCCAACAACCGTGAGTTTCGGCTCATTTGTTGCCAAATAGTCGGGTAGTAATGCCTCCAAATAATATTTGAGGTGCGCTCGCGGACTATGTTCGGTGCCGATATTGCTCTGCTGCTCTTCCTGCAATTTGGCAATATAGGTTTCGTAATTAAATGCCATATTTTTTCAAGTTGATTGCGTCCGCAAAATTGCCCTGTCACAAAAATTACGCGGTCGCAAAAATACGCCAATTTTCCATTACATTCGCTATCAATTTCATAAATGGGGTGTAAATCGGTATTTTTTAGGTTTTTATAAAAATAAATAGAAAAAAACTTGCACAGGCGGAAAGTTTGTCGTACCTTTGCAGCGCAATTGAGGAAAATTGTATTTAAAAATGGTACCTTAGCTCAGCTGGTAGAGCATCGGACTGAAAATCCGTGTGTCCCCGGTTCAAATCCGGGAGGTACCACAAACGCACTTTAACTATGATGGTTAAGGTGCGTTTTTGTTTTAACTAATAGCAGTCGTCACACGTCTGCCATGTCCGCCCAAACTTTGCAGCCTTCGGTGCAATTCGTGCAGATGTCGATTTGGTCGCGTCCGCCGAGTAGCCGCCGTCTAAAATTTTGATAGGCTGCGCCGTGCCAAATAGTTCGGAACGGCTTTTTTTTCAAATCGCCTAATCGGAAATCGGCATCTTTATCGAAACAGCAAGGCACAACAAGCCCGTCCCAAGTGATGACGCAGGAGTGCCAAAGCTTCCAACAGTGATTGAGTAACTCGTTTTTAACGCGCCAAGTGCCGTCTGCTTGTTGGCGATACCGCGCATATTTGTCTTGCGTCGGTATCAAATCGTTGCCATTCGCATAATCATAGACTTGTGCTGTTTTTAATTTGACTTCATCTGCGCCTATTTCTTCGGCGAGTTTATAAATTTCGGGAATTTGATGCTCGTTGGGTTTTACCACTAAAAACTGAAAAATAATGTGCGGCGTTTTGCTCTTTGCCGCGCGTTTTGCTTCTACAATATTCCGTGCGCCTTGCAATACATTTTCCAATTTGCCCTCTTTGCGGTAGCTTTCGTAGGTTTCTTGTGTGCTGCCATCAATCGAAATAATTAGCCGTGCCAGCCCACTTTCCACCGTTTTTTGACTGTTTTCTTTGCTTAAAAAATGCCCATTCGTGGACGTAATCGTGTAAATGCCCTTCGTGTTTGCATATTTCACCATGTCCAAAAACTTAGGATTGATATACGGTTCGCCTTGAAAATAGAAAATAAGGTATAGCAAATCACGGTGCAGTTCGTCGATTGTATCGCGGAAAAAATCCTCTTTGAGGTTACCCGTAGGTCGGGTAAAGGCGCGTAATCCGCTCGGACATTCGGGGCAACGCAAATTGCAAGCCGTCGTAGGCTCCATCGAAATAGTGAAGGGCATTCCCCACTGAATGGGCTTGCGAATCCACGATGTTGCATAAAACGACAAAACGATTTTTAGAGCGTTTACTGCACGGCGCGGCGTAACTCGACGCAAAAAATTGAAGGTATCGTCTTTATAGAAAGGGGTCATTTCAGGTTTTATTTTTTGTACATTTATTCAAATTGATTTTTAATATGATAGCCGCCGTCCTTCAAATATTTTTCGCGTTTGAAAAGCTGCAAATCGGCGGCAACCATTTCTGCAACTAAGGTTTGTACGGTGTGTTTGGCTTCCCAGCCTAATAGTTTTTTTGCTTTTGAGGAGTCGCCGAGTAGCAAATCTACTTCGGTCGGTCGGTAGTAGCGTGGGTCGACGGCTACAACTTCTGTACCAATTGCTACTTGAAATTCGGGGTTTTCGCAGGTCACGATAATACCTTTTTCATTGGCTTCCGTGCCTTCAAAGCGGAGCGTAATGCCTACTTCGGCGAAAGCCAAACGTATAAATTCGCGGACTTCGGTTGTTTTGCCCGTTGCCAAAACGAAATCTTCGGGCGTGTCGTGTTGCAAAATGCGCCACATTCCTTCCACAAAATCTTTTGCGTGTCCCCAGTCGCGCTGTGCATTGAGGTTGCCCAAATAGAGTTTGTCTTGCAGCCCGAGCGCAATTTTCGCTACTGCGCGGGTAATTTTGCGCGTAACGAAGGTTTCGCCGCGCAACGGCGACTCGTGGTTGAATAATATGCCGTTTACGGCAAACATTCCGTAGGCTTCGCGATAGTGTTTTGTTATCCAAAAACCGTATAATTTGGCGACCGCATAAGGCGAACGTGGGTAAAACGGCGTGGTTTCCGATTGCGGCACTTCCTGCACTTTGCCGTATAATTCGGAGGTTGAGGCTTGATAAATGCGCGTTTTTTGGCTCAAACCCAATAGCCGAACCGCTTCGAGAATGCGGAGCGTACCTGCGCCGTCGGTATCGACTACATATTCGGGCATTTCGAAACTGACGTGAACGTGCGACATTGCGCCGAGATTGTAAATTTCGTCGGGCTGCACTTCTTGTATGATGCGAATGAGGTTGGTGCTGTCCGTCAAGTCGCCATAATGCAAAATAAAATTGCGATTATCAACGTGTGTGTCTTGGTATAAATGGTCTATTCGCTCCGTATTGAAGAGCGAAGTACGGCGTTTTAAACCGTGAACAATATAGCCTTTTTTGAGCAAAAGTTCGGCTAAATACGCGCCATCTTGCCCCGTAATACCTGTTATGAGGGCTATTTTTGCCATTTTATTTCGTTTTAAAATTAGTTGAAAA
>JBEEMU010000220.1:0-3323 GCA_041192485.1 Bacteroidota bacterium
CGGGCGGTACCGCAGAGGGTCATTATTTGACGGCACTTTGCTACAAAAAACTCGGCAAAGACGCTGAAGCGGCAAAAGCGTTTCAGAACACTATTCACATCAACGCAAACCACGTAGATGCGCTTTCACAACTCGGTATTATACAATATAATGCTGCTGATTACAAAAGTGCATCCGTCAATCTTTCTCGTGCATCGGCTTTATTACCTGCCGACACCCAACTTGCACAGTATGCCGAAAAAGCGAAAGCGAAAATCGGCGGTGCTACAGGTACGGTTAGCACACTTGCTAAAGTGACAAAAGCGGCTGCGGCTTCCGTTGCGGCGGCTCCTACAACGGCTACGACTGCCGCAGGCGCGAAAGCAACAACTTCAAGTGCGCACATTTCTGCCTACAATGAAGGTTTGCAACTTTTGAAAGAAAGCGACTATTATGGCGCAATCACAGCGTTTCAGAAAGCCGCAAAAGAGGCTCCTGCACACGCTGCAACCTATTATAATCTTGGCTTAGCTTATCGCGAAGTGAAAGGCGAAATGGGCAATGCCTTGAAACATATTCAAAAGGCATCCACTTTAGATAGTAAAAACTCTAAATTCCACCACGCGCTCGGAGCCATTTATTATGAAATGGGCGAAGGTCAAAAAGCGCAAGGCTCGTTTGAGCAAGCCTATTTGATGGGTATGAAAACCAAATCTTTGTACAAATCTTTGGCGAGTACTTATATGTTTAATGAGCAATATGACAAAGCGATTTTGCTCTACGAAACAGCAATAAAAGAGGAGCCCGAAGATGCGCAATTGCACTTCAATTTGGCGACAGCCTACCTAAATGCTAAAAAACTGAACGCTTCAGTGGCACAATTTGATAAAGTATTGGCTATCAACCCTGGCTACAAAGATGCGTATTATAACAAAGGCTGTGCTTTAGTGCAATTAGAACGCTACGACGAAGCAGTGAAAACGGGCGAAGCAGTCATCAAAATTGATAAAGATTATGCAAAAGGCTACCTATTGTTGGCTTCCGCATACAGCAAAAAGAACGATAGCTACCACCAAGATAAATACGAGAAAATGGCAAAACGCCTTGACCCGAATATCTTGAAAGGCTTGTAATCTTCGCTAAATTAAAAATTAAAAATGAAGAATTAAAAATACTACACAATCAGTTATTTTACGCCAATATATTGCTTGTATATTGCTTGAGTGTATTCGTTTTTATAATAAAAAAAACGTCCCGCGTTTCTGTAAAGGAAATGTAGGACGTTTTTTTTTATTGAATAGGGGAGAGGCATGATTTTTTTTGTAAATAAATAAAAAATAAATAGGTAAATATATATTTTATGCGAATGAAGAGTTAAAAAAATTTGTCCCGAAGTCACAAAAGTCGTAAATTTGCGTTTTCTAAACCAATAAATTTAGCAACTCTTATGACTTGGGATTTAAAACTTATTGCCACCTACTACGTAGTGTGCAGTTATTCTGACCGTCTTTCGGTGTACACAATACGCCAAAGTAATAATTACCAACCTCGTTTTACAGACGCAGAGGTTATGACTATTTATCTCTATTGTAGCATGGACGTGTTACATTTAACAGATAAAAAAGAAATTTACGAGTATGCAGATAGGCATTTGCGTACGTGGTTTCCGCTACTGCCTAGCTACGAAGCATTTGTCCAACGATGTAATAATTTAGGTGCAGCAATGGGGCATTTAGCCGACCTTGTTTACACTGATATTTATACACAAATGCCTGAATATCAAGCGAATATACGCGAATATATTATAGATTCGTTGCCTATAATGCTCGCACAACGGCAACGTGCTTATACGGGTAAGGTTGCACGCGAAATTGCGTGTCCAGGCTACTGTGCTACTAAAAAAGAGTGGTATCATGGTATAAAACTACACGCTTCTGGGCTAATGGCAGCGGATGCGCGCTTGCCAGTGCTTCATGCCGTAGCACTTTCTAATGCTGAGGCGAGCGATAATACTATTTTCAAACAAGATATTGCACGGTCATCCTGTAATTCAATCACTTATGCGGATAGTGCCTACATGGATGAAGCGGCAGCACCCGAATTATCCCGATTATACAATGTCACAGTTTGTTCAATTGAAAGACGTGTAAAAGGACAGCCAGTCCTCTATTACGAGCAGGTTTGTCAAAATACGGCCATTAGTCGTATTAGACAGCCCATAGAGGGACTCTTTAATTGGCTGATAGTGCGGACAGGTATTCAAATCGCGTCTAAGTGTCGCTCTACAAAAGGTGTTATATTCCATATTTACGGCAAAATAGCCGCTTCTGCAATTTATTTATTACTGTTCAACTCTTAATTCGCATACTATCAGAGATTTCAATTGACTCCTACTTTTTCCAAAGTCTAATGAGCAGCGTTTCCGCCAATAAAAAGAGCAATGCCGCGATGATACACCATTTCCAGAGCACAATGCCGCGTGAACGTTCGCCCACCATTTCCACAAAATTAGTGGTTGCATTGGCTTTTAGGATATTATCGCTTTTTGCGCCAAGCACAGCCATACCTTTTTCGTCCATGTAATTTAGGTTAGATTCGTTGCGATTATAATTGAAGGCAAATACGTTTTGGACGCTATCTTGTTTCAAATATAAATCGTAAAAACCAGCCGTGCGAATGCCCGTACCTAAAGAAAGCACAGCCCGAGAACCGAGAATGCGCTGTTCGGGGATAAGTTCACCCCCTAAATCCCCCAAAGGGGGACTTTGAGCAGCCGTGTTTCCGCCCTTTTTAGAAGATTGGTCGGCTACGACAGACATCCCCCTTTGGGGGACAGAGGGGGTTATTTTATACGTATTTTTATCAATATTCGCGGATTTGTTTTCTATTTCAATCGTGTTATCTTTACCACTAGTATAGGCAATTCTGCCCGAACTACCGCGAGACAGCCCCATTTTATACACCATTGGCACAAAAACCTCTGCACTCTTCACCAAACTATTGTACTGCGCATCAAGCGGCGCAGCGCATAAATATAGGTTGCCATTATCGGATTTGTATTTGGCTACAAAAATGCCACCATCGCGGTAACGCAACAAAATTTCCTCGCGGGAGCCATGCCCGAGCGCGAAACTTCCTGCTGTTTCTGGCAGTTTTAGGTTATTGGCATTTGTATTCAAATACACATCTTTGAACACAAATTCGTTGGTATTGATGTCCGCAACACTGCGTTTTACGGTAGAAAGAGACTGCAAATTACCACCACCAAACGCGCTCAAAGCCGTATTGTAACTGTTTATATCGGCATTTGCGGAAGGGAAAATCAAGGCGTTGCCCCCATTTTT
>JBEEMU010000221.1:0-5342 GCA_041192485.1 Bacteroidota bacterium
AAATACGGCATTTCCTACTTAATACAAGCCTTTGCCTTGGTTTTAAATCGGCATAAAACGGCTCCGTTGCGCCTGCTTTTGGTGGGCGGCGGCATCAAAGAAAGGGAGTACAAACAGCTCGCTATCGATTTGGGTATCGCCGAACACGTTGTTTTTCAAGGACTTGTGCCTTTTTCGGAAGTTCCCGACTGGCATAACGAACTCGATATTTATGTAAGTCCTTCTATTTTAGACAGCGAGAGTTTCGGCGTTTCGGCGGTTGAAGCGATGGCCTGCGAACGCCCTGTTATTGTCACCGATGTTGGCGGCTTGCCCGAAGTCGTGTTAAAAGGCAAAACGGGGCTAATTATTCCGCCGCGCAATGCCGAAGCTATTGCAAATGCTATTTTATTTTTAATAGAAAACCCCGAACTGGCAGCCGAAATGGGCAGGCAAGGCCGCCTACACGCAAAGGCAACCTATGAATGGCGCGACAATGTGCAGACGATGTTGGACATTTATAAAAGCCTAAAAGCCTAATTTTTTCACGGCTGCCTCGGCTAACCCTGTGCGAGTTGATTGCGAAATTTTGATATAGTTTGGCGGCAAATTAGCTTGCTCGCACCAACAAGCCCAAAGATGGTAATTGCCGTTTTTGTCGCAGGCGCAGCGAACGCCTAATTTGCCTGTTGCCTTCAAATCGCCTATCAATTGCAAGACACGCCGCTCGATATTGCTAATTTCCACCAATTTAGCATCATTGAATTGCCGCAAACTTCGCACCGCTTCGAGCTTATTTTTTGCGCAAAGCAGCACAAAAAGCCCTTCGGCGGGTGCGGCAATAAATTCCGTTTCGTCTAATTTTATAGTAGCGGCTTTCGCCAAAATTTGCTCCTCGTTCAAGTCATATTCGAGGGCTAAACTTGCCTCAAAACCGCTTTCGCGACCATAAACGGTCTGAATATCGGGGCGATAATCGCAAATTTGAGCCGCTTCGAGGGCATTTTTCACGCTTATGACGGCATTTTTTTTCAGTTTTAATATTGCCATTTCCTCCAACCCTTCGGGTGCTACCAATAGATGATACGCCGCCGCAACACGCAAAACAGCCGCCGCAACGGTCGTTTCATCGCGGATTGTCGGGATTGTTTTTAGAGGTAGAAACGTCGCAATAACATCGCTTCGACGTAGAGCTTCCTGCAATTCATCGCCCGATGAAAACGCCAGCCAAACCAACGAGTCATTCGCTAATTTGGCGGAAGCCCTCTCTTTTACGGTGAAGTGTTGGCTTAAAAAACCTATTTTCATCATTTTGTGTATCATTTTTAAAAATTATTTTATAACCACTATTTTATATAAACTACTTTCAATTTTACAATAGTAAACCCCAGTTGCCCAGGTTTCGGTTGAGATAGGCAATTGACTTGTTCCTTTTTGTAAAACGCTTGTACTAATTACTCTGCCATAACTATCTGTTATGAAAACGGGTAGATTTTCACTTGTGATTGTATTGCTTTTTACGAGTACGAAATTTGCCGCAGGATTAGGATACACCGTAAACCCCTCTTTCCCTAATACCGTTTCATTTCCCGTTGCTACCATTGCAAGCGTATCGCAGCCGCTACCCGCCAGCGCACCTAAGCGATAGGTTGGAAAGTTTGGCGTGGTACCATCATTATTGGCTGGTAAAAAGATGCTATGCTGCTGCACATTGCATGCGGAACCTTGCGCATTTGGGTTTTCTATCGTGTGTAGATACCGATTACTACCGCCACCACTATTCACGAAAATGCGCCCATCGGGGGTGCTGTAGGGCAAATGAAAAGGAGTATAAATTAAATACGGTGCTGTACCGTAATAAAAACCATCATACCTTGCAACTGTATCTACCGAAGTAAGAATATCAGCGGCTTCGGTATCGACTTGTAAAATATAGGTGTAGCGAACAATATACAAAAAGCGTGAATTTGGTGAAAAGGCAATACCTGCATAGCCAGCCATAGAGTCGATTGGAATAACTCGCTTATTACCAAAAATGCCTGTACATCGGTCAAAGTCGAATAGTGTTGCGCCATCTACCAAATCGCCATAAACGAATTTACTGCCATCAGCCGAAAAATTACTTTGGCAATTACTGCCCCCCCAATCGGGAATGTGTGGTAAATCTGTTGTTTGACTTGGCATTTTAGTAATGCCTTGCGGTGATATTAAATAGGTATAAAATGTATTTCTTTCATCGTTTTGAGTAACAAGCCACCAATCTCTGCCATTTGCGTGGCGAGTAGCCGAAAGCAAACAAGTATTCAACCATGTTGTATCTACAATTCTATTTTTATCAATAACAGCGCCTTTTCCATTATTTAAAGCCATATCAATAGTACTGTATTTTAGTATGGTGTACCGCCATAAATTAGGATAGGGAATTTCGCCAACAAAGCTTTGAAACAAATAGTATTGCGTGGTATTTGGGCGCGGGATTATTAATACGCCGTTATTATACCAATAACCGCCGCCGCCATCAATAAGCGGTGAGCCAATATTGATACCATTGCCGTTTAGCATGGTATGATGTGTGCTATCTAAAACCTTAGAGCCTTCCGTATAAAACAGCAATTTTCCATCAGAAGTAGATACTGATGAAAAAGCAAAAACCACATCAAGATTTGCATGGTATTCATACTGAATAGTAACGGGCATCGTATTAAAATTCGTTTTTGTATTGCCGAAACGCGGGTAGTCAATGTGAAATTCACTATCATACCCGCTAAAAATAGTGTAGTCTTCTTTTTGCGCAAAAGTATTTTTTGTCAAAAATAAAAGGAGTATTATTAGTATATTTTTCATTTTGTAGTTTTTTAAAAAAAATGAAAAAGCGTAGCCCTACCTTTAAAAAGGATAGGACTACGCTAATAAATTGTTTTAATGAGAAATAATAATTTTTTGAACCGTGTTAGCGATTTTTATATAATAAACGCCCGACATCAGCGAATTAGTAGAAATAGACCATTTATCGCTACCATTTATTAAATACTGTACTTGTACAATTCTACCAAAAGTATCAAAAATTGAAATTACTGTATCTTCAATAAGCGGTTGATTCGCTTTGAGAATTACGAAATTAGATGCAGGGTTTGGCGAAATACTAAATTTATTGCCTCCGTTTTTACTACCGTCTTTATCCTTTGGCTTCGCAGTGCGGAATACCGCGCCTTGTTGTGCGCAAAGTGCGTGGTCGTCATACACGGTCGGTTGATAATGATAGAGCATTGCACGAGCGTGGTACACCGCAGGTCCGCCTATAACGGGGCATTGCTGCGCAATACTTGTTAAGGTCGGTAGAACATCGGCAGGGTTTGCGATGCCTGCAATTTGTTTTATATCAATGCCTTTTGCAAAACTGCGTAAATAAATTTCGTTGGTGTACTTTTCGTTTTGTACGCAGAGTTCGGAAGACGAGAGGCTCGCGTTTTGCTGCAACGCGGCGGCTATTTTTTGGTCGTGCAGCACTTCATCGCCCGCTTTATTGGCGAAGTCGGCTTCTTTTTGCTTTTTAGCAATTTGGTAGAGGTCTTCCCAAAACGTAGCATCTAAACTATCGCGGAAAGTTTCTAAAATAGCGTCATTAAACACCAAACTTGGGTCTTCCTTGAGTTTTTCGTACAAGGTGCGTGCGTCCCATTTATACACCTCGTCCGTCAATTCGCTCGCGTATTCTATACCTTCGGCAATCGCTATATCCGCATCTATATCCACATTCGTAAACGCAAGCGGGTTTGTTGCACAAAAACCACTTGGCAAGATTGGACATTGTGAAATAGCAAAGCTACTTCTATCACTAAACCAGCCATCGCCGCTTGTCGGCGGCGTATTAGCAGACACTAAAAACGAAGGCGGATAGTATTTTGTGCCTTGTGCTGCTTTAAACTGCCCTGTAAACGAGATGCCTATGCGTTGCCCGTCATGCCTTGCGCCTGCAACGGTGTAAGAAGCCGTGCCTTGCGGGGTTTGCCACTCGTTGCCGTAGTTTTCGGTTGCCGAAAACTGGTTGTCTAAGGTTGCACCGCCGCGAATCCAGATGCCTGTGCCGACGGGGGTAGTGCTTGCAAATTCGTTGTGTTGTATTTTAGTTTCGAGTCCGCGTCCGCCTGTGCAGCCTCCGCTTACCAAAATACCATTTTGAACACCATTAAAGGTATTGCAGGAGAGGGTATTTCCAACAGCGTTTTCTATACTTACGCCACAAGGGTATATGTTGGTAGTAGAGGCTGTGGAACTAACCGCACCGTTGATCTCTATTTTATTACAGCTAATTTGGGCTTCTCGCGTATTACTTAATAAAATACTTGAACGGGTTAAACCTACTTGTTGAGTTGAAGGTGTTAATAGTAAATTATTGTCCGTGACAGCAACGTCTTTTATCCCATTTAAAACAATACCATAGCCATAAGAATTGGCTATAACGTTATTTCGTATCCCATATTGTGCATCTGGGTTCTGATAAGCAGAGACAATAGATAAAACAGCTTGTGTACTCTGATTGGGAGTGCCGCTACCATAAAACGCTAAAAGGTTATTAGAAATAGAAGCTCCTCTACAATTATCTAATTCAATACAAGCCTCTACCGAACGTATATAATTATCTTTGATTACAAAAGTAGGCAGCAGGGGTCCTTGATTGTCTTTTTCCTCACTCAACTTACCTAGGAAAGCGTATATTCCGCGTTTCCCTATTATTGTGTTACTTTGTATGTTACAGGTAGTTTCGACTAAATAAAAAGCGCGGTCGCAATCTTCAATAGAATTAGGGGAGTTAAAACCTCCGCCAAATCCGCGTTGCCGAAACGATACGGGATAGGGCGTTTTATCCAAACCCTTCATGACCATTGCGCTACCGTCGTGTTCATAATTAAATCCTGCATGCGCTGTAATATTTGTGAAGGTATTGTTTTCTATGTTCAGGTTGAGTAAAGAAGCCACGATACCATTATTCATATTTTTGAATATGTTTGGTGTTATTAGGCTAATATCGGGCGTTTTTTCTAAAAATAAACCGCAATAACTCCAATCGTGGTAGTCTATTTGCCCTAAATACGGAGGAATAAGTGCGGCAGTACAATCAAACGTACAGTTTTCTAATTGTTGAAGCACACTAACGCCTGTAAAAGGTTGAAGACCGCCATGATAATTGATACCTATACCATTCCTATTAAACGTCGTATTTGAAATAAACACTTGCACTGCGCCGCCTGCAAGGCTTACTCCGTATTCTGCATTTTCTATAATACTTTGTTGTTGTACATTTAAAATAGCATCGCCTTTTACTAAAATTCCTTTCCACATTTTACTACAACTAAATAAAGTAG
>JBEEMU010000222.1:0-3963 GCA_041192485.1 Bacteroidota bacterium
GCTGCCGTTGCGCCAAACAGTACGTCTTGGTGGATAGTGCATTTTTGTACAGGAATTGGCTTAGGTTACGCTGTCGGCGATAGGCTCATCGTACCTTTTTTACAAAGAGCTTACCAATCTTACTTACTTTTAGCACAGGGAGAGTTTCTCGCATTTTGCGCCTTTAGTTTTTCTACCTTAGTCAGCACCCTGTTGAACTTACTTTTACTCGCCTTCCTTTTTTTTATACACCGCATCTATTTATTCCCCGATTTCAGAGCGCATATTTCCGAAAAATGGCAAATTTTCCGACTGAAGCGTTCCTAATTCTTTTTTTTAAACCAAAATACCACCATGTCTAAACTACTTTTAACAGCCCTTGGTCTTTGCTTTTTTGCAGCAATGCTATATGCGCAACCAACTAAACCACCCAAACCGCGAGCCGCCGCCGAATACCAAAAAGACGAAGCCAAGGCACGCAAAAACTTGACTGATAAAGACGATGCCTATAAGCTCATCGGGCAATGGCAACTCGCGCAATTGTATGCCGACGCAAATGCGCCGCAACACAATATCGACTCGGCGTGGCTTTATGTCAATGAAATAGATGGACGTTTTACCAAAATAAAAATGGAGGTAAAAGAAAAAGCGTTTAAAAAAGCAGCCCTCGACGCGCCGAAATTGCGGAAACTAAAAGAAGCCGTCGTCAAAGCAATGTTTGCGGAAGCACGGGAAAAAGGCGATATCGAAACCCTGCAAAATGTGCTGACAGCAACAGGAAAAGTCAAAGAATATTCGCTGAAAAAAAGCCGTGATAGTGTGCGCACATTATTTAGTGTGGCAGTCATGCGCATTGCCGACACCCTTCAAACAATAGAAAGTATCACCGCTTTTAAAGGGCAATTTCCTGTGTTTTTAAAAGAAAATACAAGCCAAAACGAGGTCTTAGACCGTAAAGTTTTTCGGCTGTACTTCGCTAAGAATGGCTATGCCAACGGAGGTGAATTTTGTAAAAAATACCCCCAGATAATCGCCTGTAAAGATACGGCTTACGCAAATTTTATTCGCACCATGCAGGCGCGTAATGAAAAAGGATATCAGTCTTTTTTGGAACGCCATGCTGCCTCGAGTATTTTCAGCGAAATAGCCACCGATTCGCTGGCGGTAACAGCGATGGAAAGTGCGGTGAAAACAGGCACCTTAGCCGATTGCGCACGTTTGGCAGCGAAGTTCCCTAATTCGCATTATATTGGCTTATTAGATGATAAAATAAGTGATTTATTTTTAAAATTGCCGCAATTGCACCCTTTTTACGAATCGGATAGCCGCCTCGATTTGAGCAAATTGCCTAAAACGGCAAAGGCAATTTATCCAGTTTTTGCGAATGATGGGCGCACCGACCGCTTTGTATGGTTCGAGCGGGCTTTTAAAAACTATCCCGACACCGCAGCATTGCGCAAAGACAAGGCTGTTGCCAAAATGCTCGAAGCAACCACTATTGCGAATGAACGCATTTTGTACACGCCCGAAATGGCAACACAATATGCCGCTTATATAAAAGCTGCCGCGCCGAAATGGTTAGCTTTCGTAGCCCTCCAAAAAATGATTCGAGCAGATATTGATGCCAAAAAATGGGCAGATGCGGCAGCAACCGTGCGGATTTATCAGCCGTATTTTGGCAAGGAAAACCCTGAAATTCTCAATTTATTAGAGCTGATTGAAACCGTAAAAGAAAGCGATGTGACGATTGTGGATATTGGCGAAAGTATTAATACGAAAGAAAAAGACGAGATAATTCCGGTACTCACGATTGACAATAGGCAATTGTTTTTTTGTCGCCATTTTTTAGGCGAAGAGGACATTTATGGCTCTTCAAAAAACGATAAAGGCAAATGGAATTTCGCCTATGCTTTGGCGGGTTTGAGCGAAGCAGGGGTTCATGAAGCACCGCTTTCCATTTCGGCAGACGGCACGAGTTTGGTTATTTTCCGCGAAGGCGTTTTGAACGAAACCCATAAAACCATTGGCGGCTGGAGTGCGCCTAAAAATATTTCTGAAAACATCAATTCGGCGTTGTGGCAAGGCGCGGCATCGCTTTCGCCAAACGGACGAGTGCTTATTTACGAAAGTCAGCGTAAAGAGGTTTTGGGCTATAATTCTCATGTGATGGGCGCGGCAGATTATCAAAATATTGATTTATTTCTGTCTTTCCACGACTCGATTGGCAATTGGACAAAGGGCGTAAATTTGGGTAAAATGATTAATACGACCCATTGCGAACGCTCGCCTTATTTACACGCCGATATGAAAACCCTGTATTTTTCGTCAGATGGGCGCGGCGGTTTGGGTATCCGCGACGTGTTTAAAACGACTCGCTTAGACGATACTTGGCTCAATTGGTCGGAGCCGCAAAATGTGGGCAAAGAGATAAATACGGCAGGCGACGACTGGGGCTATGTGGTCAGCAGCTCCAATGTATTAGGCTATTTTTCGGCTGATGGCAATATCAAATACATCACGCCCTTGCCTAAAAAAGCAAAAGCGACAGATGTTGCCGTTGTGAAAGGGAAACTGACGGATAGCAAGGGCAAGCGCGTCACCGAAGGCAAAGTGATTGTACGCGATATGGAAACGAATGTCATTTATATGGAGTGCAATGTCGACCCCGATTCGGGTTCTTACCAGATGGCATTGCCGCCGGGCGGTCGATATTCCTTAGAAATTGTGCAAAAAAACTCGTTGCCACAGTTCGATACCATCGATACGCGCCAAGTAACGCATTTTACCGAAAGGGTCGTAGAAACGCATAAAATTGTTAATTTCAAAGAGATGAAAGAACAAAATATTGCAGTTCAGCTCAATAACTTATTTTTCAATAGTAAAGAAGCGATAATTCGCACTGATTCTTATTTGGAGCTTAATAATTTGGCAAAGCTAATTAAAGACAATAATTGGCAGATAGAAATACTTGGACACACTGATAACGTAGGCTCTGCCGAAACGAATAAAAAGCTATCGGAAGCGCGAGCAATAGCTGTTAAAACCTATTTGGTAGAAAAAGGTTGCACCGCTGCGGCTATCAAAACCATTGGCTTCGGTGCTTCAAAACCAATTGCCGACAATAAAGAGGAGTTTGGAAGGGCGAAAAATCGACGGGTAGAAATTAAAATAAAGTAGAAAACGTGTCGGGCGAAGACTTAAAAATGCTGCTCGAAACCCAAGCGTATCAACCAAGGCGAACCTGTCGGATTTTGCAGCGGCGAGTGCATGACATCGTACAATAAACTCATATTAAAAGAAAGGGCATCGTTGCTTGAATAACCGAAGCCGACGGGCAGCGAGGGCAAAAAGCGGCGTTCGGTCAGTGGGCGATTCGACGAAAGGTCATATTGCGCAATGCCGTTGTCGTAAATGGGTAGCTCATAATTAATAGCAGAAAGCTCGGTGTGCACGAAAAACTCGTCATTCAATTTGAGGTGCAAAAATGCGCCTGCGCCTGCGGCCACACTATTGAGAATATAGAGCGAGCCGCCGCTTGTGTGCAGGTTGCTGGAAACATAGCGCAAATTGATTAGACCACCCGCCGAAAAATGTTTATTAAATTTATAACCCATCATCGGCACGGCTTCCAAAAGCCAACCGTTAGTATAGGTAAAGCCCAAGCTGATACCTTGATAAAGCCTGTTTCGTTGCGAATTTGGGGTTGGTTCGGGCAGCGGCTCTATTTCGTCGTGCGCAATGACAATCCGCTCGTCGGTTGGGTGAATTTGGTGTCGCACTTCATTTTGAGCGGTTGCCCTTGCTACAAATACCAATATAAATAGGGCGCAACACGAAATAATAGTAAGAAATTTATGTGTAGAAAATTGCAAAATAAGAGAGAAAAATAGTTAGAAAATGAAAAGTTTTGAGGGTTAAAAGCCGAAGCCAAGGCCGCCGCGTATCACAATAGGGCTAGCATTTAGCTCTAAGGGGTTCGGGTAT
>JBEEMU010000223.1:0-3003 GCA_041192485.1 Bacteroidota bacterium
AATAGCAGTTTTACCTTTAACACACCTACCACTACGTCTATCACTGATTGTGTGTTTATTCTCGAAGAGAATAGTACGCTCATTGTGAACAATCCTGTTGCAATAACAAATAGTGCTTTTAAAGGCAAAGACCGTCTATGGCGCGGATTTGTACTAAACGCGGGCAATTTAATTTTTAGCTCAAATTGCTTAGTGAGTGGGGCTTATCGCGCTATTGAAATTAATAGCGGTGCGCTACATTCAACAGGCACCACATTTCAACAAAATTACATCAGTATTTACAAGGCATCGACGGCGATGTCTAATTTATCAACGCCCACGTTTAAAGGCAATACGTTTATGGGCGGTACCTTACTCGCAACATCAAGCGCGATTACCACGATGCCGCGTGTAACAACAGATGCTTATGTGGCGATTTTTCTAAAAAACACAAACTGGGCAGTAAACATAGCGGCTGCCGCTTTGTTAGAACGAAATACGATTAGGGGGTTTGAGCAGGGTATTTTGGCGCAAAACACGAATTTAACCTTGCAAAATACATTTATTTTTTCTAATATAACACCGCTCGCGCCTTTTAGGAGAAGGGACTATCAAGGCTCGGCAATATACAGCACAAACGGCTTGCTTAGTGTGATTTACAACGACCCGACCGAATTGTCTTTTTCGAATTGTTATAGAGGAATAGCCGCTATCAGTAATAATAGCGTGACGATTGATGGCGCGAATATGGAGGCTATCAATTGCGGAATTACCGCATCGGCAATCGGTATGAGCGTTATTTCCATCAAAAATAATACCATTGGAAATGATGCCGCTACTATAAGCGCGGCAGATGCCAATAGACGTTGCCGTGGCAACGGTATTTTTCTGTATAACGCCGATTTTAGCAGCAGTTATACCATCAACAACAATAAAATAACTATGAATTTGGTGTATGACGCGCTAAATCCGGCGCAAACTTTTGGCGGCGGAACGGCTATTTATGTGGGCGGTAATAATATGGCGTGTTCGGCTAATATCATTAGTAATACTATACAACTATTCGATGCCGCTTATGGCATTTATGTAGATGCACTAACGGGCACGTGGATTGGGCAGGCGAATAAGATTAATAGTGTATTCTGTAAAAACGCCGCCAAAAACATCGCAGGTATTAGTTTGAACGGCACTAATAATGTACAGTTGGAAAAGAACCATATTTCGGGCAATATTACCTCTACAAACTCAAATAGTGGCATGATGGTAGAAACGGAAAGTATAGCGCCCTGCGGAATTGTTTTGACAGGTGCTGTAAGTACGCATTTTTGCAGCAATGAACTGAGTAACCTTTATACAGGCTTATTAGCGCGCGATAACTGCAATGGAACAGAACTCTACTTAAACCAATTTTCTGAAAATCATTATAGCCTTTTTTTTACAGCTTCGTTGACAATGCCCTTGCAAGGATTTTCGGGCAATGCATGGACAGGAATAACAACTAGTAATATCGCAAAACATCGGGGAGATGACCCCTTTATTGGTACGTCAATAGGCCGCTTGCAAGGCTCGTTTGATGGTACGATGTCGCCTTTTTTACCAACAAACCTTTCGTTAAAACCAGGAATACCGACGACAAAATGGATATTGCCGAATACTGGTAACGAAAGTACGCAATGCCTATCGTCACGCGCCCTAACAACCGAGGGAATAACCGAAGACGAGCAAACCGCCGAAGGCGCAGACGAAACAAGCGAGTTTACGGAAGAAATGAAAAAATGGACAAAAGCAACGCTCTATGAAAAACTAAAAGAAAACCCCGCTTATGCTTTAAACAGCCTGATTCTTGAAAACTTCCGCGATTCTTTAGACGCAACTATTTGGGCGGATTTTTATACCATTGCCAAACAAAAAAGCGTGGCCGCTAATACAGGCGCAACTGCTTTATCGAGTGCTTGCACGGCTTATGCCGCTGCCGAAAACACTTGGCTACAAAACGCCACTGCAAACGACTCAACGGCAAATGCCGCTTTGCAAGTGGCGCAAACAAGCTATACAACGGCGATTGAAACTGCCCGAACTGCCTTTAAAAGCCGTATGTACCAACTTTTTTTACAAAACCAAAACATCAGCAACCCGAACGAAATACACGCCAAAAATTTAAAAATGGTGAATGAACTGTATTTGGGTTTGAGCCAGCAAGACGATTTCAGTATAGATAGTGTGCAACTCAGCGTTTTGTTGCAAATTGCCCTGCAATGCCCGGTTATCGGCGGCCCCGCCGTGTATCAAGCGCGTGCTTTAGTAGCGAGTAGTATGCAACTAACTTATAACGATAACGCAAGTTGCGCGGCAAACGGCATCAATTTCAGAACAAAACCAACAGACAAAACGCAGGTTACGGCTTTTGCTTTAACACCAAACCCGAGTAACGGCATCGTTACTGTAAAGGGCGAGTCGGGCGCACAGCTTGCTATTTACAATGCGTTTGGTCAATTGCTTGCAAGCGAATACTTGCAAAGCGAAAAAACGGTATTGCCGTTGTCATTTTTGCAAAGCGGGTGCTATTTCGCCAAATTGACTAAGCCGAGTGGCGAAACTGCGCAACAAACCTTTATCATTTCAAAATAAACAAAACATTCAACTTCCCTTAGCTATTTACCGCCTCGCGGCGTATGAATGGCTAAGGGTTTTCGCTATATCCGATTATGAAAAAAATATATTTGCTCGGCTTCTTTTTCTTGAATGCAAGCCTTGGTTTATTTGCACAAAAAGAAGATTATCAGTTTGTATGCGGTAGCGGTTATATGCTAACAGATTCTATGCATCCTATCTTTGGCTGTACGCTATTTGACTTTAATCGCAACCCTGTAAATCATCATTATACTTATGCTAGTCTAAATTTCAATGCCGCGTATGCGGGTATTTGTCACGGACAAACAGGTAAATTATTATTTTATACGAATGGTATTTGGCTGATGGATAAAACAGGCGAAATGATGCAAAACGGTGATAGTATCAATTTTG
>JBEEMU010000224.1:0-3458 GCA_041192485.1 Bacteroidota bacterium
CCAAATCCAAATAGTTCTGCAAATAGGCTATTTCTTTTGCCAAAGTCACCCGTTTTTCATTCGTTTCATAGAGCATATACCGCATAATATCCGACAATTGAATTACGATATCGGGCGCAATATCTGATTTTTTTAGCGTAAGCGCATATAAACTATTGAGTGTATTAAATAAAAAATGCGGATTTATTTGAGTGCGTAAAAACTTCAATTCGGACTGTAGGCGTTGTTTCTCCAAATCGCGTTGTATGCGTTGATGGCGCACCCAGTCGCTAATAATTTTAAACAGCGTTGAGCAGCCCAGCGGAAAAATATTAAACACATATAAACTGCCTTGTTGTACAACTAATTGGTCTTGGTAATCGGGAAAATTGCTTAATTTGCAATACAACGCAAACACTTCCAAAGGCGTGATGATGATAACAACGGCAAAAAAGGAAATAATATAGGTAAAATATTTTTTTTCTGAAAGTAAAGTCGGTATTAAATAAAGTATATTGAAATAAACGGCTGTTGCCAAAAAGAACAGCTTTAAGACTTCGTTGGTAAACACAAAACCTATCGGCTCCCACTGTATTTGATACAGCACAAGCACCGAAATATAAACGCACCAACCCACGCCATGATAGATGACGCGGCGCGTGAATAAATTATAAAGACGTTGTAGGTAGTGGTACATTTTCTGTTTCTATTCGCAATAATTTCATAGAGCCTGTTTCATCTATTTGCAAAAGCGTTTTCTGTTGTTGTGCGGCAATATGCTGCAATTTTTTCCAAGCGGCAGTGCGCAAATCGTCTTTTGAAACAGCGATGAGCACGGTCTTTTTAAACGAGCGATACAGCAAATTTTCTATATAAAGCGTGGCGAATGCATTATTTGCGGTGTGGTAAATTGTTTGTAAAAACGCTTCATTTTTGGCGAAATTGAGGCGTTTTTGCGGCGTAAGTGCCAAAATGAGCGTATTCGGCAGGGCGATAGAAACGGCTGTTTTCGGAATTTCTATGCCTGCAATTGCCGCTTCTAAATTGGCAATTTCTTGGGTCAAAACCTGATGCTCGTCGGCAGCTTCGGGCGAATAATCAATTGGCAAAAGGGCGAGCTGTGGGAATTTTTCGTACAATTCGCGGCGCACTTTTTGCAAACGCTGCTCCTTTCGCGCAAGCTGCTCTAATTCTTCGGAGGAAAGCGGTCGTTCATACAAAATACTGCCCGTTTCTTCGGCGAGTGCGAGCGTCGGGAAAGGCTCTAATTGCGTATTATTCCCTTGTTTATAAAAACAAAATTGCAGCAATTCGGCTTGCAAACGCCAGTTTGTTGCCCAATTTAAATGCGGTAATTCATTGAAAATCTGTATTTTATGGTTGAAAATATCGACTAAGGTATAAAAAACGGCTTCTTGAATAGCTTGCAAATCGGCGGGTAGCTTTCGCAAACGGCGTTCGAAGCGAATAGCATAGTCGATGGGCTGCCCGTTTGGTAAAATCGGCTGAATACCATCGTTTGCAAAGTGAATATCTAAAGAATAGCGTTCCTTGGTTTTTGTATTCAGAATAGGCGTATTTTGTAATATCGTAGCCAATGTTTTACCCAACATTCGACCGCCGCCTGTGTGCAAAAACGCTATTTTCGTTCTGTTTTCAGTCGTTTTCAGGCTGTTTTCCGCCACCTTTTCTTCGGCTGTTTTTCCCGCTTCACTATCTAAATGAAACGGAATACTTTGCACAAAATACGGCAAATTCCCTGTTGTCGTCGCCCAATATTCCCATACACTATACAAGGCGTGAAGCGGCAGTTGCAGCGTTTTAGGCGGCGCATTTAAGGGTGCGGCCGCTGTGTTTGTCCCAAAATCCGCCTTTTGCAACAAGCGCAATAAGTAAGTAAAAACAGGTAATTCAACTTTTTTGCGCTCATCTTTCAAGCTATCATCTTCACGTCTATCATCTTCACGTCTATCGTGTTCTTCTATCAAATCCGCTTTTAATAGCGAAGAATAATAAAGTGGCAATCGTTTTTTAGTACTTAAAATAGCTGCCGAAATCGTTTTTTCCTCCAACAAAGTTGGTTTAAAAATAGAGGAATTGAGGTACGGAATAGCCGCAAACGCTTTAAAAGCAGGCGTTCTTTTCGCAGGAATTGTTTGGAAAACGCCTACGAAAAAAGCGTTTAATTCCTTGAAATCGGCAAAATTTAGGGGGCTTAAAAACAGGAAACGGTCGCGGTCGTCATCGGAAGCATGATAGCGAATAAGACGAGTTTCTACTAGTTTAGAAAATAAAATGCGGCCAAGCCAGATAGTTGTCAAATAATATGCCGCGCCGCGCTGTCGGTCTTTCTTATCGTCGCCATAAAACCGAGTAAACGCGGCGTATTCACGCAGATGCGACTCTTGTTCGAGCGCAAATTCCACTTGATTTAATAAATTATTCACGTTGTGATTAGCACCGTTGTGATTAGCACCGTTGTGATTATTCGCATTGTGATTAGCCGTATTTTGCAGACAGCCAATCACATAATTCATTTCCGTAGCCCATCGCTCCCAGTAATCGGCGGCTTCATCTTGCAAAAGATGGCGCGGCGAAAATAGCTTGGCTAAGGGTTCGAAGCGCGTTTTAAAATCGGCGTTTTGCTGCGAGTTTTTCGCTGTATTCTGCGGGGTATTTTGGCTATACTCTTCTAATAAAATGGCAGTATAAGGTATTTCAACTTGCAAAAATTCGTGATTATTTTTTGGTAGAAAAATGCCTAAATCGAATAATTTGAGTTTTGGCAAATAATACCAAGTTGTAGGAGTTGCCAATAAAACGCCTTTATAATGCGTATTTTTCTTTGCTTTTTTAAAATGACAGTTTTCTAAGCTATCCAATAAATCATTGATAGGTTTATCTATTTGATATTCAATTACTTGTATTTCAAAATTATGTTCGACATCGTGTATTGCGGCTTGCTCAAACGCGCTATTATCGGCTATTTTATTTTTTTCTTTGGTATAAAAAAACGTATTTTCAAAAACATTTTCAAAAAAATCGGCTATGCACAAACCGTGTTCGATGGTCGAAAATGCGTGTGCAAATGCCTGCAAATCAGCTGTTTGCACACGTTCATGCTCCAACCAAGCAGGTAAGAGTTGCGAAATATGCGTAGCTTGTAAATGATGCTTCATTGATATTTTATATGCTACTTAATAGCGTTTATTTCGGTTTTGCCTATTCTACAATTTGCCGCAGGCGTTTAACCTTCGCAAAGGTAGGGAAAAAACAAGAATTGACAAAAATAAAAAACAGGGTGGCGCGAGAAAAGACCGCACACACCCTGCCATAACCCCAAAAAAAAGCTAATTCGAAGAATTAGCTTAACTAAGCCCTATGAAACTGTATCAACACCCCTGTATAACAGTAATCACAGCGCAAAGGTACGGTATTCAGTCTTACTTTTGCAAATTTTTTTTGCCTTTTTTCATCAC
>JBEEMU010000225.1:0-3375 GCA_041192485.1 Bacteroidota bacterium
AGCCTCTTAATTCAAATTCGGCAACGTCGCGACGCGCAAATAAAATGGCTTGGTCAGCATATTGTTTGAGCGTGCCATCTGAAAAGTTAAAAATACGAATCAATTTACTTTTTTTCATTCGAAATAGGTTTTAATTTATTTTAAATAGTATAACTTGGTTGTTTTATTAATAACGAAATTTTATGCTGTTTGATTGTATGAAGAGGTAAATTTTTTATTTTTTACAAAAAAATGATAATCTATCGTTAAATTATATAAGTTTTTTAAAAAACTATTAAAATATTGTTATAAGAAACAGCGTAAGGCGAGAAACAAAAACGGCTGCCTCAAAAGTTCCCACTTTTGCGACAGCCGTTTTTAACCAATTGTATCAAGTTTTTTTTATAAATATCACTTTGCTAAAATGACCTTTTGCGTAAGTCGCCCATCTTGCGTGATGAGTGTGGCGTAATACACGCCGCTTGGCAAGTGTTCAGCATTGAAGCTGTAGCGATACTGCCCAGCTTCGAGGTTGGTAGTTGGAACGAGTTGTGCCACAGTTTGGCCAACAGCATTTCTGATGCAAAGCGAAACTTGCTGTTTTTCCACTAAGCTAAACTCAAACTGCGTTTCGGTGACAAATGGATTTGGGCGAGCGCGGAAACCGTCCACATTGCTCGACGTGGTGGCACTCAAATTTTCATTGCCCGAAAGGGTGCTATTCTGATTATTACTTGCATTGCTATTCGGATTTGCGGTACGTGCCGCTTGACAACCGTTATTGTAGGCGCGAAACGCGATGCCCGTAGGCGCAATAAAACCAGGCAACAAACGAACTAAACTACCTGCATCGTAAATCCGCGTAGTGCCTGTCGTGAGTATAGCACTGCTTGTAATGGTGTTCCGTGCTTCGTATTTAAGGTAGTTGAAAAATGCGGGGGAAGGGTCAGATGCAATATTATAGTCTAAAACGCAGCTCGATGGGCGAATGTTCGTGACAACTTTCGGGTCGCCATTAAACATAAAGCCGCCTGGATTTAAGGCACTTACGGCGTAATAACCGTTATTGCCACCGCTCCAGCCCCAGTTCATATTATAGTTGCCGCTTGCATCGCGTCCGTCGCAAACCCACGAGTGGCCGCCTGCGCCGTTTGTATCGGTGCCACGGTGCTGCATCGGCTGCCCTGCGTCTAATTGCGCATCTAATACGGCTTTCCATGCGGCATCGGTATTGTACGACGATTTTGCTTGAATAACCGTGGCGTTGTAGCCAAAATAGCGCGAGTAAGAGTCGGACGCGCTCGGCTGGCCGCCTGCGGTCGTAGAACCGCTGCCCCCGTCGCCGCCGCAACCGCCATAATCCATAGCAACGGATACGCCGCAACTGCGCATAAGTTTGGCAACTGCCGCATTTTGCGCTGCGGTGCTGGCTCCGCTATAAGTGTCCGTCATATTTGCCCAGTCGTAGGTGCTGTTTGCAAAGTTTTCGGAAAACGTGCCTTGTACGCTGCCCGCGTTGTCGCTATAGCTATAACTGCCCGCTGCGGTAGTTGGGTATCGCCAATAGTACATAATTTGTGCCATCGCCGTAGCCACGCAACCCGTAAGTGCTTGACAGGTGCCTGCAGCGTTCATTGGGCAGGTGTTGCTATACGGTGCGCCTTGATCCCAGCGGCAGGCTACGAGTGGCGCGAGCGGCACAGCCATCATAGCGCGGTTCGCATTGCTGGTGCGCCAGTCGTTCCAATCGCGCTTTATCGCGTTGTCAGACTGGAGATTTTGATTGATAATATAAGTAATTTCAGCTGCGAAATTATCCATATAATATTTCCATTCAGGAGAAGGATTTTGCAGCGAAATATTGCGCTCGTCAGACCAGCCTAAAATAGGGGTGCAAGCGTCGTCGGCCGCTACGATGACGTAGCCATGTGTGCCGACATTAAAGATATAGTAAAGCGGTACTGCTCGCTCGCGCATCAACTCGGTATAAAGGAGTTCGGACTGTTCGCCGTTGTACGCATTTCTAATCGACCATCGGTAAAAGTTTCGCGCTACCACACCCGCTTCGGCGGACGATACATGAGTAGCTTGGGCGAATGATGGCAAAAGCAGTATCAGCGCGATGACTATCTTGCTGAATATAGTACGCATAAGTTAGTTACGATTTTGAAAATTAAGTAGTAGTGTATGAATAATCGCTACACTGAACCCTTGCTAAATAGAGCGTTCTGGGCTAATGATAATCGTGTTTATTTTGCCGCAGGCGCTTAGCCGTTAGGAAGTTCTTGGACGGCGGTTTTTACGGTGCTTTTTTTTTGCCCATCTTTCGCTTCTGCGGGGTTTGGCAATTCTTGTGGCACTGCTTTTCGGCGGCTATTTGCGCTTTTCGCGCCGTCGGCATGTTGTTCAGCTGTCACCTTGCCAGCATCTATGCCCGTTGGCAGGTCTTGCGGCGCAGGGGCGTGGCTGCCATTTTTAGGTGCGGCGGCAGGAGCCGTTCTTTCGCCATTTTGCGCAAGAGCCGTTGTTGCCAAGCCTAAACCTAAGGCGATGATTGAAATTATTTTATTCATAATTAGTTTGAAAATCCGTTATTGAGTAGTAGGGTATAAATAATCGCTAGATTGAACCCTGTTAAATAGGGGTGTTTTGCGCAAGCGATAAGCGTGTTTATTTTGCTGCTTGCGCTTAAGAAGCTGTAAGTGATAGATAAGCCTTTTTTGAATCATACAAATCCGACAGGTTTTACCTTACTTTTTCTCCAATGCTTCCAACCGTTTCGCTAAGTCTTGCAATATAGCTTCTTGTGCCGCAATTTTTGCGTTAGCCGTTTTCAAGGCTTCGTCTTGTTGAATAGTATAAAGCGTTAGTTCTTCAATTTTCAACATTTGTTGTTTCATCACCGCGCCTACTTGCAAGCCATGTTGCTCGATTTCCGAAGCGGGAGTTACATCGGGCAAGTGTTTGTGGGCAGCAATATAGCCTTTCACTTCGTCGAGTGGGCGAAGTTTGAACGATGGATCGAACACATAGTCGCACCAGCCAGTTTCCACACGGACTTCTTTTCCGCGGATAGTACCACAAACATCGAGCGTATAAGCAGGAGCCATTGTACCGATACCGACGCGGCCAGTGCCTGCGCTTGGTCCGCCTTGTATGGCCATAATATCGCCTGCGGCACTATGATAAAAACGAGTTTGGTCGCCATAGTAGTTGCTTGAGCTGATATAGGTAGCAATATGGAAATAATCGCCTGCATTGCTATTGCCTAACTGAATACGTGCATAATCGTTATCTTGCTCATACACATTCAACAGCGGGTTCGTACCCAAAGTACTGTTGCCAGGAATATTTACATAGCCGCCTGCTTGTGGCTCAAGCGTGAGGCTGTTATTA
>JBEEMU010000226.1:0-8556 GCA_041192485.1 Bacteroidota bacterium
TCTGCGAGTTTTTTTTTGCCCACTAAGTAGTCGTCTATAAATAATTGCCCACTTAAACCCTGTAAAATAGGCGTTTTGGGGTAATGATAACCGTGTTTATTTTGCCGTAGGCACTTTATCCGCGCTTTTTTTAAAAAGAATTTTGCTAAACAATTTTTTATACTTATCTTTGCAGAATATTTTTTCAAAAAGAATATAACGTATTATAAAACATTAACCAACATACAGCTTACCTTTATGCGACCTTGGCTGACACATTATCCCGCAGGCGTTCCTGCCAATATCAACCCAGACATCTACACGTCTTTGGTGGAAATGATAGACGAATCGATGAAAAAATATGCCGACCGACCCGCTTTTGCGAACATGGGTAAAAGCATGACTTTTGGCGAATTAGACAAATTATCGCGCGATTTCGGAGCATATTTATACAGCCGCGGACTCAACCCTGGCGATAAAATCGCCCTCATGATGCCCAATTTGCTGCAATATCCCGTTGCTTTATACGGCTGTTTGCGAGCAGGTTTGATTGTGGTAAACACCAATCCGCTCTATACGCCCCGAGAAATGGAGCATCAGTTTGTGGATTCGGAAGTGAAAGCTATCGTGATAGCCGAAAACTTTGCCGCAAATTTGGAGCAAATTATTGCAAAAACCGCCATCAGAACCGTTATTGTGACGAGTTTGGGCGAGCAGTTAGGCTTAAAAGGGCATATTGTCAATTTTATGGTGCGTTATGTGAAGCGGCTTGTGCCAAAATTCAATTTGGTAAACTCCGTTTCATTTACCGACGCTTTAAACGGCGGCAAAACATTTGAATTGCCCATTTTTAAATCGAATGCCGACGATACGATATTTCTGCAATACACAGGCGGCACAACAGGCGTGGCGAAAGGCGCGATGTTGAGCAACCGCAATATGGTAGCGAATATGTTGCAAATGAAAGTACTCATCGAGCCTTCGTTTCCAAGCGCAACAGCCTGCTATGTGATGTCGCCGCTGCCTTTATACCATATTTTTGCTTGCACCGTCAATGCGTTCGGGCTGTTCAGTTTGGGGCATTGCAGCATTCTCATCACAAACCCACGCGATTTGCCGTCGGTCATTAAAGAATTTAATAATTACCCGATAGCCCTGATGACGGGCGTAAATACCCTTTTCAACGCACTTTGCAACCACCCCGATTTTGCGAAAGCAGACGTTTCGCACCTAAAAGTAGCGGTAGCAGGTGCCATGGCACTGCAAAAAGCGGTGAATGATAGGTGGAGAGCAATTACGGGCATCGATATTACCGAAGGATACGGCATGACCGAAGCGGCACCCGTGGTAGCCGTCAATCCGCTCACTGGCGGACGAATCGGAACGATAGGTATGCCCGTGCCAAGCACCGAAGTGCGCATTGCCGATGCAAACGACAACCCTATTGCATTAGGCGGCGTAGGCGAAATACAAGTGCGCGGCCCACAAGTGATGAAAGGCTATTACAACCAACCAACCGAAACCCTAAAAACTATACGCAATGGCTGGCTCTGCACCGGTGACATCGGCACAATGGACGAGGAAGGTTATTTTCGTATTGTAGATAGGCTAAAAGACATGATTTTAGTTTCTGGTTTTAATGTTTACCCAAATGAAATAGAAGAAATAACTACTCAGCACCCAAAAGTATTAGAAGCCGCAGCCGTCGGCATAAAAGATGAACATAGCGGCGAAGCCATCAAACTATTTGTCGTAAAAAAGGACGACAGTTTGACCGAAAATGAATTGAGGACTTTTTTGCGCGAGCAATTAACCGCCTATAAAAACCCGAAAATAGTTATTTTCAAAACAGAATTGCCAAAAACAAACGTAGGAAAGGTCTTGCGTCGACTCTTGCGAGATTAACTTTGCGAGAATTAACTTTGCGAGAATTAGCTTTGTAATTAATTTTTATTTTTAAAACAAAAAAAAGAAAATTAGTATTTTTGGCACGGTATTTGAAGTATATCTATTGTCTTAATACAGGAATAGTTACTTCGTTTCTCTTCCTTTAAGATAAAGGTTTGGTTAATGGTGAATAAAATGAAACGCAGCGCAACTCTCTCCGAGAGTTTGCGCTGCGCTTTTTACGTTAATTTATCTTCGTAATAACGAGAGGCAAAATTAGAAAAAACAGGAAAAGACTGTATTATTAATTTTACTATTTAAACATGAAAAAAACAGTACTTATCACGGGCGGCACGGGTTTAGTAGGCAGCCGTTTGAGCCAGTTATTGAAAAAAAAAGGCTATAACGTGCGGCATTTAAGCCGCCGCCGCAAGTTGAATGGCGAGTTTCCTGCCTATTTTTGGAATTACGAAACAGACGAAATAGATGCCAACGCATTCGAAAACGTAAATTATGTGCTGCATTTAGCGGGTGCAAATGTAGCGGGACAGGGGTGGACAAAAAAGTATAAACAAGAAATCGTGGATAGTCGGGTGAAAACAACGGCATTGCTCGAACGAGCTATTCGGGAAAATAATGTTTGTTTGGACGGGTTCATCGCAGCGTCGGCTACGGGTTGCTACGGCAATACGGGCGATGCAATAGCCGACGAAGGAACGGAAATTGGCAACAGTTTTTTGGCGAACGTTTGCAGAATGTGGGAAAATAGCGCAAGCCAATTAGCCGATTTACCCATTCGTGTCGTTTGTGTGCGTATCGGCATTGTGTTAAGCACGCAAGGCGGGGCTTTGCAAAAGCTCTTGCCTTCCTATCGCCTTGGCATCGGCTCGTATTTTGGCGACGGTAAAATGCACGTTTCTTGGATACACCTCGACGACCTTTGCCGCTTTTTTATAGAAGCAATGGAAAATAGTAACTATCAAGGCACTTATAATGCCGTTGCGCCTACGCCTACTACGAGCAAAGAGTTAGGTAGAGCGGTAGCGGTAGCGGTAGGCAAGCCGAATTCGCTGCTGATTAGTGCGCCTGCATTTGCGCTGCGCTTGGGCATGGGCGAAATGGCCGAAATACTATTGAGTAGCAGCCGCATTTTGCCTAAGCGAACGGCAGCGGCTGGCTTCGAGTGGCACTATCCCGATTTAGTAAGCGCAATAACCGATTTATTGAGAAGCCGAATCTAAATAATCAGGTCTAAATAATCGGTTTTAAATAATCAGGTCTAACTAATCAGTTACAAATAATCGTTGTCTATTAAATAGGTAACAATATCCCAAAGCGCAAATTTCAGGTTTTTAGCTACGATGAGGTACTCGTGATTGTCGTGTTTGGTGACAATCACACACTCGTGCGAGTAAATATCGGGCGTGGAAGCCTCTGCGATAATCGTTCCGTCAGGCAATGCAATCCGATAGCCATGCAGGCGGGTGCCTTTTGCCGTCATAAAATCGGCATCTTGATAAACGCCGACTAACACCTTATCTTGTTTTATCTGTTGGTCGCGCGTGATGAAAACGTCTTCCGATGTATTTCGCTTGACGCGGCGGCCGTCTTTTGGCCGAGCAGCCATAGCGTCGGCAATTCGGTCGACTTCGCCCGCATTATCCATATAATGTTTTGCGCCCCAGTCGTCGATGCCTGTTGGCGTAAGCACACTCGATAGGTAGAGTTGTTTGACGAAAGCCATGCGATAATCGGTCGCATCGCGTGTTGGCCGCCACGAAGAGTTTTGGGCAGTAGGCAAAAACATGATATCATAAACCATGTTTTTTGGGTTGTCAGACTTAGGACTTGCCAACAACACTTCTTCGCCAGTTGCGATTGCGCAAATAGAAAAATGCTTTTGAACGCCGCCCGACGTATGGATTAGACAGTAGTTTTTATTGTCAATAACAGCTGTGTCGCCATGAAATTGAATAATTTGGCCACAAACAGAAAGGCTGCTGGTCAATAAAAATAAAAGCGAAAGGTAATTTTTTTTATTCAAAATAGACTATTTTACAATTTTTTTTGGAATTATCTGCTTGTTGGCCAAACTCAAACCTATAAGATTTCAAAAACCTATAAAGTTTCGAAAACCTTATATTATAGGTTCCCATTAGGGCGATAGATTAAAACATATAAGCAACTATTTTGAACCACATAAGAAACATAAGAAGGCTACCTGCGATTTTTTTATTCCTAAGAAGGCACAAAGATACTTCAATAACGAGAATTTTGAGTAAAGCGTTGCGTCATTCTACAATATAATCTGTTTTTTTACAAAAATATCGAAGTTTATCGCCTATCTTTGCGGTATGAAAGACGTTTTCACAAATATACTCAAGTTCGTAGTATTCACAGCAATTGGTGTCGGTATTTTATACTGGGTTTACACTACACAAAACGAACCATATATTGCAGGGTTGAAAGCAACGAATAGCTACCATCAGGGCGACACGTTATTAGACAAAATCGTGCGCGATTTTCAGTCGGTCAATCTGCTTTGGATTGGCGTAACCATGCTCATGTTTACCATTAGCAACCTATCGCGAGCCTATCGCTGGGAGCTTTTGCTGCATCCGCTTGGTTTCAATCCACGCACTCGAAACACTTATTCGGCGGTCATGGTTGCCTATTTAGCCAATTTAGCGATTTCGCGCATTGGCGAATTTGTGCGCTGCACCTATTTATACCGTTTTGAAAAAATCCCGCCGACTAAATTATTTGGCACCGTCGTTGTCGACCGTTTATTAGACGTGATGTGTTTGCTCGTAGCCATTGCTATAACATTTTTATTGCAATTTTCCAAAATTTGGTCATTTTTGCACGACAATGCCGATTTTGCAGCTAAACTTGCCTTGATTAATCAGCCGATAGTGTGGGTTGTTTGCGCAATAGGGCTTGTCGGGCTTGCCAGCCTGTATATGCAGCGAGCGCGTTTTGCCGAAACAGCGATTTATAGTAAAGTCCGTGGTATGATTACAGGATTCCTCGAAGGTTTAAAAACAATCGGGCAATTAGAGCAAAAATGGGTATTTTTAGGGCATACCGTTTTAATTTGGGTTTGTTATTATTTAATGACTTATTTTTGTTTCAAATCGTTCGCAGCCACCGAAAACTTGGGGGCCGTGGCCGCACTGACGGTTTTTGTCTTCGGAAGTATGGGCATAGTAGTACCTTCGCCAGGAGGCATGGGCAGTTTCCACTTTTTGGCGACAGCCGCTTTATTGCTTTACGGGGTGCCGAACGGCGATGCTTTCTCGTTTGCCAATATTCAGTTTGTTACCGTCAATTTGTGCATCATCTTTTTTGGCATTTTCGCCTTTGCGGTAACGCCGTTTATAAATAGAGGCTATCAGCCGATTCTGCCCACAGAGGCAGCCGAAAATCTTGCAATATCTTAACTTTATCAATATCAATATCAATACCAATATCTTATGTATCATATAGACATTACGCGCAACGAAAAATCGCGACTTTCGGAAATCGATTTTAATAATATTCCTTTTGGACACACGTTTAGCGATCATTTATTCGTTGCCGAATATAAAGATGGGGCTTGGGGGAATTGCCGCATCGAACCCTTCGACAACCTGCGCCTTTCGCCTGCTAATATGGCCTTGCACTACGGACAGTCTATTTTTGAAGGCATGAAAGCGCACCGCGCCGAAGACGGACGGATTTTGATATTTCGCCCCAAAAAACACGCCGAGCGCATGGTCAATTCGGCTTATAGAATGGGAATGCCTGCGTTTCCTGCCGACCTCTTTTTAGAAGCAATAGATGCCTTAGTAGCGGTAGAAAGTGCTTGGATTCCCGATTTGCCAGGAACTTCGCTTTATATTCGCCCATTTATTTTTGCGACCGACGAGTTTTTAGGCGTTCGCCCAAGCGAAACCTATAAATTCATAGTCATCACGGGGCCAGCAGGAGCCTATTACAACGAACCTGTTAAATTATGGGTTTCCGAAAAATATGTCCGCGCCTTTGAAGGCGGAACGGGCGAGGCAAAAGCAGCGGGAAATTATGCCGCAACGTTGCTTGCCGTAAAAGAAATTCGGGCAAAGGGCTATCATCAACTTTTATGGCTCGATGGCGTAGAGCATAAATACATCCACGAATGTGGCACGATGAATATGTTTTTTGTGGTCGGCGATACGGTTTTAACGCCCGCCCTGAACGGTATGATTTTGCCGGGCGTAACTCGCGATTCTATTATCACTATTTTGCGCGAAAAAAATATCAACTTAGACGTGCGCGATATAACCATACAAGAAATTGCCGATGCCTATAAAGCAGGCGAGTTGAAAGA
Organism: Bacteroidota bacterium; assembly: GCA_041192485.1. Taxonomy (GTDB): domain Bacteria; phylum Bacteroidota; class Bacteroidia; order Chitinophagales; family Saprospiraceae; genus JBEEMU01. The sequence continues at coordinate 6,218 of JBEEMU010000226.1, forward strand.
AGTATTTGGCGCAGGAACAGCGGCGGTTGTGCAGCACGTTTCGCATATCAATTTCAATGGCTTAGTCATGGAATTGCCCGCTTCGGAAGACCGCCCAATTTCTAATATGCTCTACGACACGATTATGGGCTTGCGAACAGGCGCACTATCCGATACGCATAACTGGACGCATACCATTGATAATGAAACACTTGTGTAATACAATAACTTAATCACTTTTTATCCTGAACGATGATACAACGTATTCAAACTATTTACTTGTTTGTTGCCGCCTTAGGTTCGGCAGGCGTTTTTGCCTTTCCTTTTTTTAGCGGTATCGCCGCCAATGTGCCTATTTTTGCCGACGGCTTATATGACACACACGACCACGTTGCGCTTTTAGGCATCGCAATTGTAGCTATTTTAGATGCGGTTTTAACGATATTTTTATATAAAAATCGTAAACAGCAAGCAATATTTGCCTTAGTAACAGCTGTCGCAAACCTACTAATTATTGCCTTTATGCTCGGTATTTTGAGTAGTCAAGTAGCAATAGGCACGGCAATCAGCACCCTGCAATTAGGCATGGGCAGCATTTCGCCTTTGTTAGGCGTAGTTGCCGCGATTATGGCTCGCCGAAGTATTTTAGCCGACGAAACCCTAGTGCGGTCGATGGACAGGCTGCGATAGTTATTCCCTAACCGCTTTCACATCTTCAATACTATAAAAAGCGGCGGGGAAAATTTCGTTTATTTTCTCTAAAACCGCAGGCAAATCTTTGCGCTTCACGATAGAAAGCAGCAAATAAGATTTGCCTGTGTAGCCTGCACCCTCGAAAACAGTGATGCCCCAGTGCTGCGACCAAAAATATTCTACTAAGGGCTTCGGGTCTTCGTTTAAAATGGTTCGCACAAGCACCGTGCCTAAGGCGAGCCATCGCTCGAGGCGCATACCAACAATCGTTCCCATCGCAAAACCGCCTGCATACGCCAAGTAGCAAAGCGGGTTGCTAAGGTGTTTTAATAAATAGCTGACAACGATGATGAAAATAAGCGATTCTATAAACGCAATAATCGGTATAGGAGTGCGAATACCGCGAGCCAAAAACATACCCCGCATGGTTGTGAGCGACATATCGCAGGTGCGTGCGACAAAAATAAGGATAGGCAAAACAATCCAGCCAAACCAGTCAAAATCCATTGTGTTTATTTTTTAGGCTTGTATTTCGATGCTTTTAATATTTTTTCGGCATCAGTTGTTTTTAGTAATTCTTCTAAGCTTATAGCAGGAAATAGTTCCATGTATTGCGCAACTATCTGATAACCCGTATAGTTAGCCGTTCGCCCAGGCGATTCTAAGGGCATACCCATCGTGGTCGGCGAAGGCTCCGTAAAACGGCGAAATTCTTTTTGATTGGTATTGTAAATCAGTTTTTGGTCTAAGAAAAACGCCCACATATCGCGTTCGTTATTCCTGCACCAGTCCATCTGCTTGGCGGTGTAGCCAAAGCGCAAAGAATCGGCGGTATAGGGCATGAGTTGCTCCAAAACATACAATTTTTTACCATTTTGTATCATCACATCTAACATTCGCGTACTCTGCCCTTTTGCGGCAAGCTCGTCTATTAAGGCACTCGTAGCAAAAACGGGCAGGTTTTCAGGCGTAAGTGTGCGCGATATATAATGCGGTATTTCCAAGCCTTGCATCGAGTAAGCGGCATATTTTTCACCCAAAAACATATCTAAACCAAGACCAATAATAGAATCGCCCCCCGAAACACTAGCATAATGGTATTCCGATACAAAGGAATAAAATTTAGGCAATTGCTTTTTCGGGAAATAATAGTTATAAAATTGCATCGTTTGCGAAAGCGTTTTTTCGGCTTGCGCCAACTCTTTAAACACTATTTGCGTGGTGTCGTACATACTTCGAACGCCGCGATGATTGATGAACCCGCTGACCGATTTTTGGAAAACGGCGGGGACAAACTTGGTTTGCGGCTCGTCTTTTGGCGGGCGCATTTCCATGATATTGGCGAAATAAAGGTCGGCAAAATCGCTGTATTTGCTGTATAAATTAGCAATTTCGGACGACATTTTCGTGGAATCTATTTTAAATAAATCGCGCTCAAAACGCTCGATTTTCACGGCTGCTTTGATGTGTGAAACATCAGGAATTGGGCGTTTCGATTCGTTGCGACAAGCCGAAAATACAAGAAGGGCAAAGGTAAGTAAAAGAAAAAAAGAATTGTTTTTTTTCATATTTGTAGAAATTATTTTCAGATATATCGGAAAGTTGGCTGACCGTCAAACCTTGCAGCTTTTGAAAATCTGTAAGGTTTGACGTGCCATTTTTATATA
>JBEEMU010000227.1:0-3125 GCA_041192485.1 Bacteroidota bacterium
TCGCACCGAAGTATTTGTAGAAAATAGCGCAATTAGGAAGACAAATTAAATGAGTAGCACCACTATTCGTTTAAATCGCACACTAAGAACGCATAATTGATTAGGAATGGGTAAAAAGATAACTTGGTTAGTTTTACTCGTCTTTTGGCACGAAGCGGCGTTAAATTTTTCGTACAACGCGCTGCGTTGACCTCAAAATTTGCCTTGCTTCGTGCCAAAATCCTTCGCAAAACCTGCCCAACTTATCATTTACACGTTCCCTACCGCATCATACAGTTTATACTTGCTACGGGGACGAAATTGCGGAACTGCATTTTATCGTTGTAAATAGTGCGAAGTCCGAAACAAAGTCGGACGCTATTGCCGAGCAGAAAGTCGCCGCCGTAGGCGATGGTATAAACAGGTTTTGGCGTTTCGGGGTCTAAGGCTGTTTTTTCGCGGAAAGCGGCGATAGTTTCTACAAAAACATTGGTGCGCCCCGAGCCGTAGCGCATACTAAACCCGCCCGAAAGCACCTTATTTTGAAAGGTGACAGTATCTTTTTTAGTTTCTAAATCGCTGTATCGGGCAGTGCCAGTAAGCAACCAATTTTGCCCAAAACCTTTACTGCCATTGGTCCATACGCCGAAGCCAGAGCCGCGCAAATTCAAGCTGTCGAGGCTAAACTGCTCGAACGAAAACACCCGACCGACCGCCAGTTCTACTTGCGCCGCGTTCCAGTGGTTTTTAATATATTCGGAACGCATATCTTTTAGTTTTTGCTTTTGGTCGGGGTCTGTGCGCTGCATTTGGTCGTTTAAGGCCTTTAATTGCGCTCGCGCATCTTTTTTTGCTTTGCCTATTTTGAGCGTGTCGTAGTTTATTTTAGCCCCTTTAATCTGGGTGACAAGGCTTTTTTTCATCTCCAAATACTCCTCTTCTAAGCCCAAATAATATTCGTCGTCCATGAGCGGGTCGAGTTCGCGCCAGAGCGTCACTTTTGCGGCGAGCGCAGCCGAGTGCGCATTGTCTTTCTGAAAAGTTCCTGCCGAAAGGCTGAGGGTAGAAAGCGAGCGCATAAAAGGCGTGGCTTTGCGGTACTTGGTTAGATGGGCTTTATTATACAGAATTTCCCAAACGGGCTGCACCTCAATCGCAATATTCGGCGAAATAGAGTAGGAGCGCAACGACCAATCTACCTTGAAATCGCGGACAACGGTCGGCTGTGCCACTAAGGTAGAAGACGCATCTAAAAGTTGGTAGGCAGGGCTTGCGGGTATCGCAAATTCCGTGCTTTTGGCAACTTGGTCGGTCGGCGTTTCCGTAGCTCGCAAGTCGTTTTGTGCGTTCAGCATCGAGAAAGAAAAAGAAATAAGGAGAAGGTGCAAACTGACTTTTACTATTTTCATATTAAAAAAAGTGAGAGATTTTTTTATGTACGATAGGAGAGATGATTTTTTTGTAAGGGCTTAGAAAACAAATAACCTCTTAAACCACAAACAACCAGAACCGTTACTATTTTTTATGCTCAGTTCATTTTTCAATCAGCTACTTTCAAGCGCAAGGCTGGTTTTTCTATAAAATGCCAAGATAGAATAGCAAACGGCAAAATGAATACAAGCATCAATAGAAATAGCAAAAATGGCGGCATATTTAGACCAAAATAGCGAATAATGAGGCACTGAATTGGAAAGGAATAAACATAAATACCGTATGAAAAATCGCCGTAAGCCGCTATTTTTGTGGTGAAATGGCTGGCTTGAAGCCCCAATTGTATGGCTAAATAGGGCAAGACGAAGCTGAAAACAGGAGCTTGCAACAGCGGTGCGAAAAAACTGCAAACCGTTAGACAAACGCCCAGAAAAAGTAGCCAACGGGTTTGATACGAAAGCAGTGACGGGTATAATTGTAAAACCGCGCCTACCATGAAAATTACGCCGTATTCCGTGTACCCATGAATTGTATCAAGGAGGGTTGCTGGTAAGAAATGGCAGCAAAATGGCTGTTGCAAGACGGTTTCCGCCATAAAAAACAAAGCTGTAGAGCCTAAAAACAACCATTGTCGACGAAATGCACCCAGAAAGTGCATCAAAACCAACCAAATATACAAGCGCGTTTCCAAACAAATTGTCCACAAAGAGGCATTCGGAACGGCAATATCGGTTAAGGCGTATTGTGTGCGCAAGAGCGATAATGTTTTTAAATAAGGCAGGAAAAGAGGGTGCGAAAAATAAGCAGCAGCAGGTAGATTTGTCAAGAAAACCCCAAAAACAACCATTGTAAGCAAGACAACGACACATAAAGCGGGATATATGCGCAAAAAACGTTTTCTGGCATATATAAATAGCGTTGCACTTTGCGTGAAGCTTTTGGTTACTAAAAAGCCGCTTAACGCAAAAAAAGTGACCAAGCCAAACTTTGATGCGGGAAAACCCGTTAGTATTTCCACGTCGTCGGGCAGCTTATAAAAGCCAAACGTGTGTGAAAACGTGACGCTTAATGCGGCTATCAAGCGCAAAAAGTCGAAGCTATTATTTCTGTGTTCAATTGGCATTTTGACTAAGATTGAATCGTAAGGAATGTCAGAGTATATAAAACCTGAGCTTAAAAAACCTTACTATTGTCCGTTTCATTCGATTCTTGAACGGCGTTTGTCATATCAGTTTTTACTTGAAAATTGGTATTTAGCGGCATTTGTCCGTTATTCGTGTCTTTGAGGTAGCAATGACTGCCTTGGCATCGTTGTTCGGCAAGCCTGAAACTGTCAGTTCTAAGCCGTAGTTTGTGCCTTGATTGAGTTGTTCGGTCAATCTGCCTGCTGTAGTTGTGGCGTAGGTCGGCAATTTAACAGAGGCGTTCGGCGCAACCCATTTGACAGCGGTTTTGCATTATTATAAATCTCAAGTCCTAATAGCAAAGCGAACCTATTTAAAACCTGATTTTTCATCTTGAAAATAGCTATGAAATATTTATTGTTTCAAAAAATTATAAACCGTGCCATTTATTTTCATCATAAAACTACCGTAAGGATAGTCTATGGTTGCGTTTGAATAGGCGGCGGCGTTTTTTATTTTAAACGTAATCGGCAAACTCGACGAATATTTATTGGTTTGGTTCGTCCAAGTTACCAAAACCGGGCTGCCCGA